>CANHSD010000018.1 GCA_947463105.1 Chitinophagaceae bacterium | reverse complement strand
TGCTGCTGCCAAGTAATCTTTTTTTCATATGGCAAGCAATCGTTGAAGTCGTCCCGTTTCTACGGGATGACTTTTTTATTTTATTGATTATCAGCTCTTTGTCTTGTTTGCTTCCCTTTCTCGCTGAATAAGTTTACCTTTGCAAAAAGTATTTAATATGAGTTTTGAAGCGTTAGGCATTGAAGAGTCGTTATTGCAAGGTATTAATGCCCTTGGGTTCACTGAACCCACCCCCATTCAGGAAAAAGCTATTCCCATTCTATTGAGCGGCACAAAGGATTTCGTCGGCCTGGCCCAAACGGGTACCGGTAAGACTGCAGCCTTTGGACTTCCTCTTCTACAGTTGGTAGACAGTGAGGCACGCCACCCCCAGGCTTTGGTAGTTTGCCCAACACGTGAGCTCTGCATGCAGATCACAAAGGACATCGCAAAGTTCTCCCTTCACAAAAAATCCATCAAGTCTGTAGCCGTATACGGCGGTGCTTCTATTGGCGATCAAATCAGGGATCTCAAAAGAGGGGTACAAATTGTTGTAGCTACTCCCGGTCGATTGATTGACCTTATTGAGAGAAAGGCCATCAACCTGGAGAACATCCATTATATAGTATTGGACGAGGCGGATGAGATGTTGAACATGGGTTTCAGGGAAGACATTGAGTTTATCCTTGGCAACACACCCAACAGAAACAGCATTTGGCTGTTCAGTGCTACCATGCCTTCAGAAGTAAAGCAGGTAAGCAAGCGTTTCATGACCACGCCTGCTGAAGTGACCATTGGCAAGGCCAATTCGTCAAATGTGAACATTGACCATCAATATTATACCACATCCGGGGTTAACCGTTATCATACCCTGAAACGCATCATCGATTTCAATCCTGGTATCTATGGCATTATATTCACCCGTACCAAGGCGGATGCACAAAGCATTACGGAGTCACTGATCAGGGAAGGGTATGACATTGAAGCCCTTCATGGGGATCTTACACAGGCGCAGCGAGACAAGGTGATGGCCAGGTTCAGGGAAAAAAGCCTTCAGTTGTTGATTGCAACTGATGTAGCGGCCCGTGGTATTGATGTGCAGGGCATAACCCATGTAATCAATTATGAACTTCCTGACGATCCGGAAGTCTATACCCATAGGAGTGGTAGAACAGGCCGTGCAGGCAACAGTGGTATCTGTATCTCAGTGATCAGTCAACGCGAGGCCTACCGCCTGCGCCAGATTGAGAAATTGTTGAACAACCGCTTCCATAAATTGGACATTCCTTCCGGAAAAGACGTTTGCAGAAAGCAGTTCTTCCATTTTATCGATAAAATGTTGAAAGCAGACATCAGCCATGGAGAATATGAAACCTATATTCCTTTGCTCCGCGAGAAATTCGTGGACATGGATAAGGAGGAAATCCTTACCAGGGTTGCTGCGCTCGAATTTGACAGGTTCCTTCAGTATTATGAGAATGCCGCCGACCTTAACGTCAGAGACGACCGCAGGTCTGAGAGAACCAGCGATCGTTTCAATGAGCGATCAACCGATAGGCGTGAGCCAGGGGGAAGAAGAATGGAGCGTTCATCCACTGATCGTGGTGGGGCGGGTTACAAAAAGCTTTTCATCAATCTTGGAACCAAGGATGGTTTCTACAAAGCAAGTTTCCTGCAATTTATCCTTGACCTCAGTGATCTCAAGAAAGAGGTGTTGGGTAAGATTGACATGAAGGAGATGAACAGTTGGGTGGAAATTGAAAGCGGCGCTGCCAATCAGATGATCAAGATGATTGACGGAAAAAAATTCAAGGGCAGACAGATCAGAATGAACGATGCTGACAGTGGAGGCCCAAGAAAGAGATTTTAATTTGGTTTTTGAAAATGTTCTAAGTTTCTTTATATTTGCATAGATGATATCGAACAGAACCCGTTACTTCTTTTATTTTTATTACTACTTTACCGGTGGTACGGGAACTTTTTGTTGAAAATCAATTATAAAATACAACATCAACATAAGGATCCCGGCTAACCCCCGGGATTTTTTTTTAAGCAATAACCAATGAGCGAAAAAAAATTGGAAAAGACATCAAAGCAGGGGGGACACAAAAAAACGCAGCCCAAGTTGCCTGTGGCCATCCAGGGGTATGAAGGCAGTTTTCACCAGGTGGCTGCTAGGTCTTTTTATGGAAAGAATGTCCAGATTCTACCTTGTGCAACGTTCACTGAGGTAATCAAGCAGGCATCAGATAAAAAAAACACCATGGGGGGGATCATGGCCATTGAGAATTCCATTGCCGGCAGCATCTTACCCAATTACAATCTTCTCCAAAAGTCAGATCTCTTTGTTGCGGGAGAAGTTTACTTGCAGATTGACCAACACCTGATGGTCAATCCTGGGGTAAAACTAACAGATATTAAAGAAGTGCATTCTCATCCAATGGCACTTCAGCAGTGCCTCGGATTCCTGAACCCGAAAGGCTGGAAATTGATCGAAACCGAGGATACTGCGCTCAGTGCCAAGCATGTTCAGATGAGGAAGAGCAAGCATGTTGCAGCCATTGCCGGAAAGTTGGCTGCTGAATTGTTCGGTCTTGACATCATTGCACCCAAGATCCATGATGTCAAGAGCAATTATACCCGATTTCTGATCCTCCAACAAAGTCCTTCTGAGGTGGAGGGTGCCAACAAGGCATCGATCAATTTTCATACAGATCATGCAAAAGGAAGGCTGTCTGAAGTGTTGACGCTGATTGCAAAAGAAGGCATCAACCTGAGCAAGCTTCAATCATTTCCGATTGCCGGAAGCAAGTTCAAGTATGGGTTTCATGCGGATCTTGAATTTGAAACCATTGCCCAGTATAAAAAACTCATAGGAAAATTGGAAAAGAAAACAGCATTCCTCAGGGTTTTAGGTGTTTATAAAAAAGGGAAATTTAACAAGTAGGATCATGATCAATGTTTCATCACGATTGAATGGTATTGGTGAATATTATTTTTCATCAAAGTTGAGGGAGATCGAAGAACTCAATAAAGCTGGTCATCAGGTTGTCAACCTGGGCATTGGAAGCCCTGACCTGCCGCCACATCCTTCTGTCGTGGAGGCCTTGCACCAGGAAGCCGCCAAGCCCAATACCCATGCCTACCAGTCTTACAAGGGATCACCTGTGCTGCGCAATGCCGTTTCGGCCTGGTACAAGAAATGGTATAAGGTGGAGGTGGATCCCAATACAGAAGTGCTTCCCCTGATTGGGAGCAAAGAGGGTATCATGCACATCTGCATGACCTACCTGGATCAGGGAGATGCAGCCTTGGTGCCCAATCCTGGGTATCCAACCTATACGAGCGCAGTGAAATTGGCTGGTGGAGAAGTACTGGCTTACCGGTTGGATGAAGCGCATGATTGGCATCCTGATATCAATACCTGGAAACAAATGATTGAGCTGTACAATTCCCAATCCACTGGGAAAGTGAAATTGCTTTTTCTGAATTACCCTCATATGCCAACTGGCCAGTTACCAGACAAGCAATTGTTGCAGGAGATCATTGATTTTGCCAAAGCCAATGATATCTTGATTGTTCACGACAATCCCTATAGCTTTATCCTCAATGATGAACCATTGAGCCTATTTGAATTTGACAAGACCAAGGAAGTAGTTGTAGAGCTCAATTCACTGAGCAAATCCCACAACATGGCCGGATGGCGTGTTGGAATGATTGTGGGCTCATCAGCACATATCAATGCCATTTTGCGCTTTAAGAGCAACATGGATTCAGGCATGTTTTTACCTGTACAGATTGCTGCAGCAAAAGCGTTGGAGTTGGGTAAAGATTGGTTTGAGACGGTCAATCAAATATATGCGCAACGCAAGGAGCAGGCCTTGGTCTTGCTTGATTTGCTTGGCTGCAGCTATTCAAAAAACCAGGTGGGCATGTTTGTTTGGGCACACATCCCGGCACATTATGCATCAGGCTTTGAATTGAGCGATGCAGTCCTTGAAAAAGCACGTGTCTTTGTTACACCTGGTGGAATATTTGGCGATGCAGGGAATCAATACGTTCGCGTTAGCCTTTGTAGCAAGAAGGAGATTTTAGAGGAAGCCATTGATCGTGTAAGAAAAACATTCACAAAACAATAATTTTCATCATATCAATCAACCATGAAAAAAAATTTTGCTATTGTAGGTGTGGGTTTGATCGGAGGGTCGCTGGCGCTCAAGTGCAGAAAAAATGGGTTGGCCAATAGGATTGTTGGTGTTGACAGCAATCAGGGACATGGCTTAAAAGCCATTGAATTGGGGCTTGTTGATGAGATGATGCCATTGGATGAGGCTATCCTTATGGCGGATGTAATTGTGTTGGCTGTTCCTGTAGGTGTCTTGTCTACCTTGATTCCTTACGTGTTGGACAGGGTATCGCATCAGGTGGTGATCGACATGGGTTCAACCAAAAGCCAGCTCGCCAACCTTGTGAAAAATCATCCCCACAGGGGAAGGTTCGTCGCCTCTCATCCCATGTGGGGTACAGAGTATAGTGGCCCTGGCGCAGCAGTTGAAACTGCATTTGAAGACAAAGCGGTTATTGTATGTGATGCCACAGACAGTGATCCTGATGCATTGGCGATGGCAACTGAAATTTTCAATTCATTGAAGATGCGCATCATCGAAATGGGTGCCAATGACCATGACCTTCATGCGGCCTATGTAAGCCATATTTCTCACATCACATCCTTTGCGCTGGCCAATACAGTTTTGGAAAAAGAGAAAGAGGACGATGCCATTTTTGAAATGGCCAGTGCAGGTTTTGAGAGCACCGTGCGTTTGGCAAAAAGCAGTCCTGAAATGTGGACACCCATCCTGATGCAAAACCGTGAAAATATTCTTGATGTACTCAATGAGCATATTACCCAATTGAGAAAATTCAAATCATGCCTTGAAAAAGAGAACTGGGAATACCTCAATGAGTTGATGAGCAAAGCAAACCAGATCCGCAGGATCATACACTAATACACTTAAACCTTCCTAATTAAATCCTTAATTTTACAAAATGGAATCAACTGAAACAACCCAACAGTCAGCAGTTCAGGCCGCTTGGAACAAAAGACCCCTGATCATTTCAGGTCCTTGCAGTGCAGAAACCGAAGAGCAAGTAATTGAAACCGCAGAACGTCTTGCCAAGACAGGCAAAGTAGATTTGCTGCGCGCTGGAATCTGGAAACCACGTACCAAGCCTGGTATGTTTGAAGGCATTGGCGCCAAAGGGTTGCCATGGCTTCAAAAAGCAAAAAAACTTACTGGCTTGCCTACAACAGTTGAAGTGGCTACCGGTAAACAAGTTGAAGATGCCCTGACTTTTGATGTTGATGTATTGTGGATTGGAGCAAGAACGACCGTGAACCCTTTCAGTGTGCAAGAAGTGGCCGATGCCTTGCGCGGTGTTGATGTTCCTGTATTGATCAAGAATCCCATCAACCCTGATCTTGAGCTATGGCAAGGTGCTGTGGAGCGCGTATCAAGGGCTGGCATCAAACAAATCGGATTGATCCATCGTGGATTTTCTTCTTACGGCAACACAGAATTCAGGAACGCTCCCATGTGGCATCTTGCCATTGAAATGAAGCGCCGGATGCCGGGTATGCCCATTATCAATGATCCTTCACATATTTGTGGACGCAGGGATATTTTGCAGGCAACTGCACAGAAGGCAATCGACCTCGATTTTGATGGTTTGATGATTGAAAGCCATATTGATCCTGATAATGCCTGGAGTGATGCCAAACAGCAAATCACACCAGAACGTCTTGCAGAAATGTTATCAGCCATCAGCTGGAGAAAAGAAGATGTTCCATCTGAATCTTATCATGCAGCACTTGATAAACTCCGTGAGCAAATCAATCATATTGATGATGAATTGATGCAATTGATTTCACAAAGGATGTCCATTGCAGAAAAAATTGGAGAATACAAGCGAAACAACAATGTTACCATCCTTCAGGCAACCCGTTGGAATGAAGTGCTAGACAAGGCATTGCTGAAAGCTGGCAAGGTTGGTCTGAGTGAAGAATTCATCGCCCGGTACATGGATGCCATCCACATGGAAAGCATCAACAGGCAGAATAAAATCATGAATGACTGATTTTCATGAACAAGAAAAAATTTACATTTTCAAGTGCTTCGGTTGACTTTTATTTTGATGCATTGTTTAGCAGACTGGATACTGTTGTTGACAGGAAAAAAGCAATCATCATCACGGATGTTAATGTTTTTGAAGCCCATCAAACCAAGTTCAGGAACTGGAATGTGATCACATTAAAGCCTGGTGAGGAGTACAAGGTACAACCCACGGCAGATGCCATCATTGAACAGCTGATTGCCTTTCAGGCAGACAGGAAGTCCATCCTTGTTGGTGTTGGAGGTGGTGTGGTGACTGATCTTACTGGGTATGTAGCCTCCATTTTCATGCGAGGCATCCAGTTCGGTTTTGTTCCCACTTCATTGCTGGCCATGGTGGACGCATCCATCGGCGGCAAAAATGGGATTGATGTTGGTCCATATAAAAACATGGTTGGCATCATCCGACAGCCTTCATTCATTTATTATGATCAATCCTTTTTGAAGACACTTCCGGATGCAGAATGGTCTAATGGATTTGCAGAGATCATCAAGCACGCTTGTATCCTGGATGCCAAGACTTTTCAATTGCTGGAAACTTCCAACCTGGATAGAGTCAAGAAGAGTAAAAAGTTGATGCAGGAAATCATCCTCAGCAATGTTAAGCTAAAGGCAGGTGTTGTGAAAAGGGATGAGTTTGAAGCGGGGGAGCGAAAAATGTTGAATTTCGGACATACCCTTGGTCATGCACTGGAAACACAATACGAACTGACCCATGGACAGGCTGTTGCACTCGGAATGGTTTTTGCCGCCTGGCTTTCTGAAAGCCTGCTCAGGTTCAAGGATGCAGCCCGGATTGAACAAACATTGATCAATTTTGGTCTGCCAACGCGGGGTGCTTTCGATGTTGAAAAAGTATTCAATGTCCTCAAAATGGACAAAAAAAGAATCAGCAAAACCATGGGCTATATTTTGTTGAAACGAATAGGCAAGGGGGTAATCAGTGATATTGATGTAGATGCCCTCAAAACGCATCTCGCGGCTTACAACGAAACAAACAAAAAGAAAAAATGATTGCAATCGTTCGTCCATCCAGCATCTCTGGAACTTTGTGTGCACCGCGCTCCAAGAGCGATATGCAAAGGGCTTGTGCTGCAGCTTTGCTTCACCATGGGGTTACCCATATCATTGATCCCGGCAAAAGCAATGATGATTTGGCCGCATTGGATGTTATTTCAAAATTAGGTGCTGACGTTGCTGAGCAGGACAATACAGTAGTTGTGAAAAGCAAAGGCGTTCATCCGTTTTTTGATGAAATTAACTGTGGTGAAAGTGGTTTAGGCATCAGGATGTTTACTCCCATTGCCTCTCTGAGCTCAAAGCAGTTGACCATCAGTGGCACGGGTTCACTGCTCAGCAGACCCATGCATTTTTTTGATGCAATTTTTCCTCAGCTTGGCATCTCCATCCATTCGAAAGAAGGAAAGTTGCCGTTGGTGATCAAAGGTCCTATGCTTCCCAGTTCGATTGAAGTGGATGGTAGCTTGAGTTCTCAGTTTTTGACTGGGTTGTTGATGGCCTATTCTGCTGCAGGAGCAAAGGATGTAACCATAACAGTGAAGGACCTGAAAAGCAAACCATACATTGATCTCACACTTGGCGTCTTGGCATCATTTGGTATGAAAGTACCATTGGTAAAGGATTACGAAACTTTCAGTTTCAGTGCACTTGAACATGTTCAGCCTGTTGGAGAAATCAGCTATCGTGTTGAGGGCGATTGGAGTGGTGCTGCATTTTTATTTGTAGCCGGTGCCATTGCAGGAGAAATCAGCATTCAGGGAATGAAGGCTGATTCTGTTCAGGCAGACAAGAAAATTTTGGAAGCCATCAAAGATGCTGGTGCATCCCTCAGGTATGAAGATGGGATCTTTCATGTAGGTCCAGCAGATTTGCAAGCATTTCAATTTGATGCTACAGAATGCCCAGACCTGTTTCCTCCGTTGGTTGCCCTTGCAGCCTATTGTAAAGGAGATACAGTCATCAAAGGAACCCTGCGCCTGACCCACAAGGAAAGCAACAGGGCATTGACCCTGCAGGATGTTTTTGGCAAAATGGGTGTAGCAATTGAATTGGATGGTGACATGATGATTGTTCATGGGAATCTTGATCTTAAGGGGGCAAGGGTTCACTCTCATCATGACCACAGGATTGCTATGGCTGCAGCTGTTGCAGCTTTGGGTGCGGATGGTGAAGTCATCATTGACGAGGCAGAAGCCATCAACAAATCTTATCCTGATTTTTATGAACACCTGAAAGCCCTGGGCACTTCCATTACATTGCAAACAGTTTAAACTGATCCAATGAATCATTTCGGTAAATTATTTTCAGTCAATATTTTTGGAGAATCTCATGGAGAAAGTGTCGGTGTAGTCATTGATGGATGCCCTTCAGGAATGCCAATTGCTGTTGAGGATTTTATTGTCGATACTGAAAGACGAAAAGGTGGAACCCAAAAAGGCACCACTCCCCGTCAGGAAGAAGATCTCCCCATGTTCAAAAGTGGTGTCTTCAACGGCAGAACAACAGGCGCACCCCTGACCCTCTTGTTTGAAAACAAGAACACAAGGTCTGGTGATTATGAGAAACAACGAGCCGTGCCGAGGCCCGGACATGCTGATTTCGTTGCCCACAAGAAATATGGTGGTTTTGAGGATTTTCGCGGTGGTGGTCATTTCAGTGGACGTTTGACACTTTGTCTTGTTGCGGCCGGTGTAGTAGCCAAAAAAATATTGAATACCATTACTGTTGTAGCAGAAATCACTTCCATAGGCGGTGAAACAGATCTTGAAAATGGATTAAAAAAAGCAATCGAAAACAAAGATTCGGTAGGAGGAATTGTAGAATGCAGGGTCAACGGTCTGCCACTCGGACTGGGGGAGCCTTTTTTTGATTCTGTCGAATCCCTGATCGCTCATGCAGTATTCGCTATTCCAGCAGTGAGAGGGATTGAATTTGGTACCGGATTCAAGGCTGCGGAAATGTTTGGCATTGATCACAATGATGCCATTGAGAATGCGGAAGGAAAAACTGCTACCAATCATGCAGGTGGAATTGTTGGCGGGATTACCAATGGCAATGAGTTGGTGTTCAGGATTGCCATTAAGCCAACTTCATCAACACCCAAAGATCAGTTTACCTATAATTGGGAAACGGATCAAATGGAGTCATTTGCCGTAAGAGGAAGGCATGACCTTTGTATCGCCTTGCGGGTTCCTCCTGTATTAGAAGCAACTGCTGCTATTGTTTTGGTTGACCTCATGTTGCGGGAGCAAATGATAAAAAGGGTATATTCATAGAATAATTCAGATCAATGGGCCTTATTTATCACATCACTACCAGGGAAGCTTGGACAAAAGCAAGCGAGACAGGATCTTATGTTACCCCATCCCTTAAGGAAGAAGGGTTCATTCATTGCAGTGAATTGTCTCAGGTTGAAGACATCAAGTCCAGGTTTTATGAGGGTGTTCAAGACCTTGTGTTGTTGACCATTGATACAGAAAAGCTGACAAGCCAGCTTATTTTTGAATGGTCGCCATCTGTGCAAAGTACTTTCCCCCATATTTACGGCCCCATCAATCCTGATGCAGTTGTTGCTCTGGATCCTGTTTGATGATCAATCAATCTTTGAACCCAGTGCCTTGAAAGAAAGGTCAAGTACATCATAGGCCGATGAACCCGGCCAGGAATAATGCCACCATTCTGTTTCCAGTGGTAGAAACCCGTATTTCTCCATCGTGGTTCGAAGCAACTCCCGGTTCCTGGTCTTCCGGTCATCAATATTTTTTGCTCCATGGAAAGCAGCTGCCGAGAAATCATCGAAAGGGGTTGGCATGTCCAATTCCTTTCCAGTTTTCAAATCTATCAGGGTAAGGTCAACTGCTGTTCCCCTGTTGTGTCCACTTCCCTTTGATGGATTGGCTACAAATCGTTCATCATGGATCAATTCCCAAAATCGAACCGTTGTGCGATAGGGCCGGTAGGCATCCCATATTTTTATGCACAGTCCTTTCTCTTTCAAATCCTCCGCCACTTTTGCTAGGGCCAGGGCGGGCTTGCGCCTCAGGTAGGTTGTGTGCGTATTTTTGGGGTACAACCGCTGACCTGTAAAATTTTTGCTGCTTGCATACCTGAGATCGTATTGCGCTTCAGGAATCAGGCTTTTCAGTTCAATCATGGCCATGAGTGAATCAGATTTAACCATTGTGCGAAAAGACTCCTTTTCAGTGATCAGTTTCAGTTTGATCATCTTATCTGCTTGTGCCCATGCCAATGATACAAGCAGTGTAAAAAAGACCGTTACAATGTTTTTATGAATCACAATGAAATGATTATGGGAAGAATTGATATTACTAAGATAATGAGAACCCATTGTATAAATGTTCATTGCTCAACTTATTGAGATAATTGTATTGATCAGTTTGGTATTTCAGTATTTGGCAATGGTTTTTGCTTAATTATAACATTGATTATCAATTATATGTATTAAAATAATTTTTGGGTGGAGCGTTTGGCTACCTTTGTATTTGAATGCTGCTGAATACAATGTCGATATTTTTCAATAAAGCCATTCCTCCGTTTATCATGATCATCATGATCATGACAGGTCCTATTGTATCAGCTGCCCAAGGGAAAGTCAACTACAGGAAGATTGCTCAGTCAGACAGTGCGGTGGGCTATGCCAGTTTTTATTCCAATAAGTTTATTGGCAAGACAACCGCGAGTGGAGAGGTTTTTCGGCAGGACAAATTGACCTGCGCACACAATACTTTGCCCATGGGAACCCTCCTAAAGGTAACAAACCTAAAAAATGACAAAACAGTAACTGTACGGGTCAACGATCGGCTTCATCATCGAAATCCCAGGCTTGTAGACTTATCACGGTCAGCTGCTAAAACATTGGATTTTGAGGACAGTGGCGTCATCAAGGTAAGGGTAGAGGTGCTAAAAAGAGGATAATTCAGATTATTTATCCCAAAAACCAACAATTATTTTAAGTTTCAACTCTCACCGACTATTTTTGTTGTACTCAAAACACAACTGTTTATGAAAAGAATATTTTTATTTGTTTTTGCTATGGCATTCTTCCAGCTAGGATTTTCCCAATCAAAGCCATCCTATAAAAAAAGCAGTCAATTGGGAATCCAGTTTACAGCTCATGATTTCGAGACTCCTGCCGATTTGAACTCAAAAGGAATGTCTTTTGTTTTGTCTGATAATCAATGGAGCAATTTTGGCAGGAAAAAGGTTGGCATGGCCATAACCTACACCAAGCCATTGAATGAAAATCTTGATTTCAATGCAAGGATGGGGATGTCAAATGTTGAGTATACCCTTTCCAACAAACCATACGCATTAAGCAATGGGTCCAGCACTTTTTTCGAATTGGATGCCAATCTCTTCATGAAGTTATTGACTGACGACCATATTGTATCACCTTTCCTCTCAATTGGTGCTGGTGGATCAGCATGGAAAGGATATTATGCTGCGTATATCCCTGCAGGTGTTGGACTTCAGGTTAATCTTTTTGATGAAACTTTTTTTATTCTACAAAGCCAGTACAGAATTCCAGTAACAGGAAATTCTGCCAATAATTTGTTTTTTAGCATTGGTGTTTCTGCAGTGCTTGATAAATAAAAGCCAATAAAAAGTAGAAATACCTAAAAGGCCTGGATGTTTCCAGGCCTTTTTTATTGTTTTTTGCCAAATACCCTTTTCAACAATCCGCCACGCTTTCGTTCAACGCTGTCTTTGGTAGGCTGGACATTCTCTTTAACCGGTGCAGGAATTGGTTTGGGTGCCTCCTTTGGTGTAGAGGGGTCTTCAAATTTTTGTGATTCAGTGACAACTTTCTCCTTGCCAGTGCTGATGGGAATTTCAATATACTCTCCTGATTTGCTACCATCTTCACCTTCTACAGGTAGCAACTCCTGCCCGTCTACGGCTTGGTTATAGTCAAATATAATCTCGTTTTGCATGCTTGCTGGAGGGATGAATGCGGCCCCTGGGTCTATATTCAGGCTTTTGTCATTGAAGACCTGCTGATAATAATAGGCCCATGCTGGCATGGCCATTTGAGAACCTCCTGAAGTGTAAAGCATTCTAAGAAAAGGATCGTCACATCCGACCCATACGCCAGATAAAAGTTGTGGGCTGAACCCAATGAACCAACCATCTGCATTGTCGTTTGTTGTTCCTGTTTTACCTGCAACT
This sequence comes from Chitinophagaceae bacterium, assembly GCA_947463105.1. Lineage (GTDB taxonomy): Bacteria > Bacteroidota > Bacteroidia > Chitinophagales > Chitinophagaceae > Pollutibacter. The sequence continues at coordinate 7,647 of CANHSD010000018.1, read as the reverse complement.
TGCCCACTGATGCCATATGCGCCCCTCAGGGCCCTCCCGGTTCCAAAATCTACCACTCCCTGAAGCATTTTGGTCATGATATAGGCTTCACTCTCGCTGATCACTTCCCTTGATTCTGATCTGAAAGATGCGAGCACATTGCCATTCCTGTCTTCAATACGGCTTATAAAATATGGTTTTACATTGAAGCCCCTTCCCGGAAACATGCTATAGGCCTGTACCATTTCAAACAAGGATAGATCTGCAGAACCGAGTGCAATGGAAGGATAGGGGGGGATCTTGCTTTCAATTCCACATTGTTTGGCAAATTCAACTGTACGCTGAACGCCCAGTTGATTGATCAGGTAGACCGCACCAGGGTTTTTTGAAAATGCAAGGCAAACCGCCATAGGGCCACCATCTCCTTCAATCATTTTTCCACCCATGTTGATAGGGCCGCCAGGGAAAACGGATTCAGGTTTGTATCCATTCATTACACCCAATGTATAGAGGATGGGCTTGAATGTTGACCCCACTTGCCTTTTTGTTTTGATGTTTACGTGGTCAAATTTGAACCTTCTGAAATTGCTTCCTCCAACCCAGGCTTTCACTTCACCCGTTTGTGGGTCCATTGACAGCAGGCCAATCTGCATGATTTGCTTGTGGTAGCGAATCGAGTCAATTGGAGACATCATGGTATCTCTCTCTCTCTTTTCATTCCATGAGAAGATCTTCATTCTCACAGGTTCCATGAAGCTTTTTTTGATTTCTTCCTCGTCTAGCCCATCATCCTTGAGGTTCCTCCACCGGTCAGATTGCTTCATGGCGTTCGTCATCACGGCTTTGCCCTCAGGGGTTTTCCAGGTCGATCCATCCTTGATATTGTATTGGCTGCTGAAGACCTTTTGTAGGTTCTGCATATGCCTGTAAACCGCTATTTCTGCGTACTCCTGCATCTTTGGATTGATGGTTGTGAAAATTTTCAAACCATCCTTGTAGATATCGTAGGGCTCTCCTGTTGCAGGGTTTTCATTTTCCTTGCACCAGTTCTTCAATTCTTCTCTCAATATTTCCCGGAAATAGGGGGCTATACCTGAATTTTCGTCCAGTTTCTGGTACTTCAGTTGAATGGGCGCAATTTTCATCGCCCTTGCTTCTTCTTTGGTCAATACTTCGTTTCTCACCATTTGGTCAATAACGGTATTTCGCCTGGCCATGGCAGCCTTTGGATTACGCCGTGGATTGTATCTTGTGCTGCCCTTGAGCAATCCAACCAACACGGCGGCCTCTTCAACCGCAAGTTGTCCCGGCTCCTTCTGGAAATACGTTTTAGCGGCATTCCTGATGCCATAGGTCTCATCCCCGTAATTTACCATGTTCAGGTATAAGGTGATGATTTCCTCTTTGGTAAGGTTACTTTCAAGGCGAATGGCTACTATCCATTCCTTGAGCTTCTCAATGATCCTGGTAACACTTTTACTGCTCTGTTGGCCAAGCAATGCTTTGGCAGTTTGCTGGGTAATTGTACTGGCCCCACCCTCACTGCCAAGAAAGACAATTGCGCGAAGAAGACTTTTGATGTCGATTCCCGAATGCTCATAGAATCGCTCATCTTCTGTAGAAACAAGGGCCCTGATTACATTGGGTGAGATGTCTTGGTATTTCACATTGATCCTGTCCTTCAGGTAAAACTTGCCCATCATCGTTCCATCATCCGCATAAATTTCAGAGGATGACATCATGGAAGGGTTTTCAAGTTCTTCAATTGATGGAAGTTTCCCGAAGAGCCCAACATAAATCAAAAGAATCAACAAGAATACCGCACTCCAGGCATAAAGGAAAAATTTCCAAAAAAGCCTGACTGGCTTGGATGTTTCACTGCTCTTTTTCAGATGATCCTTCATGGAGTAAAGCTAAATAAAAGCCCTGTCTTTAAGGAAAAGGAAACCTTAAAATTTTCCAGGAATCTGTGCCCTGATGAACTGGAGATATGGCCCGGTCACTTTTTCCTCCAGCACCTTTTTCAGGTTGTTGGGAGAGATGATGACGAAGCTGTATTTTTCAGCGGGCAGCCATGGAAAGATCTCTTTAGAGGCAATTGGGGCTGTTTTCTCAACATAGCCCAGTGCCTCTGCAGCATTGGCAAATACGCTGATCAGAATGTATGGTGATTCGCCGACTTTATCATTGCGCAAGGTTAATTGACTCCCTGCATACCGTTCTGCATTGTACCTGATCAACGCCCTCTTGGCTTCATTGATGTAAACAACATCAACATCCTTGAGCAAAAGTAAAACCCCATATTGCTCAGTTGGATTGTATACATAACCATCTGCTTTTTTCTCAATAACAGGTGCTTTAAATGCGGTGCTATCTGTTTTTGTTTTAGCCACCACTGGGGATTGTACAGCCTGTCTTTGTGAAGGCTCCGTCTTTACCTTGGTTTCTTTGGCCTTTGGAAGAGGGCTGTCCTCAATCCATTTGATGCTGTCTTCTAATTGTCTTGATACCGAAATGGAGCGGAGCTCGTTTTCAATGATTTCTCTTCTGTTCAGCGCATCCGCCAGCAGTCCTGCTTTCATGGCAACAGGAGAGTTTGGATAAAGGGAAGGAATCTTGTTCAATGCAACGATGGCGAGGCTGTCTTGTTTGTTTTTGATGTAATAGACAGCTTCAATGTACAGCAATTGTGGTGACCAATTGTTTTCCCCATGAAGCGAATCTGCTCTTCTTTTTTCTGCGCGCGCCAATTCAAATTTTCCTGAAAGAAAAAGATCGTACACTTTGTCATAAAGTTGTGTAACTTCTTTGGACTTTTCATTTTTCGCCTTGCTGATGCTCAGTGGGTCACGCAACATCTTGTTCATGTCACTGGCTGGAAATTTTTCTGCCAATTGGGATTGATAAAACAGGGCTTTGGAGTTGCTTCCGGTTTGACGGTAACAATAGGCGAGATCAAACAAGAGTTTTTCTAAAGTAGGAATATTGCTTTTTTGGTTGATCAATTTTTCATTCCAGGTGATGGATTCCTTACAGTCTTCCAGTTTATCCTTGTAAATACTCCCCAATTGTTGATAGGCTGCAAATTTCTTTTCGTTGGAGACCGTCAGTTTCTCTGCTGTCAGTGGTAGTCTCTCCCGAAGCGTTTCAAGGGAAAGCTCAGCAGTGGCGATGGTATCAGTTGCTATTGCTTCAGTTCCAGTTTGTTTGGGGAGGTTTGACCGCATGGCCGCATTAAGGGCGGCCGCCCTTCTCCAATTGTCTCCATTGGCCCTGGTGCCCCATTTGTTTTTGAAAGAAATGCTGCCCTGCGCTTTGAGTGAGGGGTTGTTGAAATACCATTCCCCTTTTTTTTGTTCTGCGGGGAAAAGGCTTGCCGTATTGTCATCCAGCAAGTTATTTTTGGGAGCTGTACTGCCTGTTTGTTTTTCATTATCGTCAGCCAAACCCTGTTCTTTTCTTAATTTTTTTAAAATAGTTTTCAGTTTAGCTTCTCTTTCTTTCTCTGGCAGGGAAGCAATGTCCTGCAGGCTGTCTTCCGTATTCACTATTTTTAGCTCATCGAACAGCGCATTGGCAATATTTTTTTTCCTGGTGATTTCTTCAGGATTTTTTTGGTTGCCAATGTTGATGCTGTCGTAATATTTTTTAGCCAGTTCATATTGCTTCGTGCTGAATGCTAGCGATGCAATACTCAAATTCGTTGTGTTTTTAAGATCAGTGTCCGTTGTATTGAATTCATTGCTTTTGAGCAGCAATCCAATTGCATTGGGTATATTTTTTCTTTTCATTTCCATCTCTGCGGCAGCTGCATAAATGATGGAACGGTAGTTTGCGTATTTTTCCTTGTTGGCCATGTTGATAAAGGCCTTTACATTTTGATCAATTCTTTTTTCCTGATCTGTTTCATTCAACGTCAATCTAATTTGGTAAATGCGTGCATATGCCTCCATGACAGGATCTGTGGTGAGGGCTACAGCTTTCTCGAAAAAATCATCGGCTTTTTTATTTTGATTGGATCTTGCGTACAACTGGCCAATCAAAAAAAGTCTTCTCGATTCTTCGGCATTGTCCTCACAGGCCCCTAATGATTTTTCCAGGTAAATCGCTGCAGAATCTGGTTGTTGTTTTCTGTAAAACAAGTAAGCTTTTAACTCAGCTAATTTGTCGGTTAATCTTTTGGGAAATAGATTGTCGTGATAAAGGGTTTCAATCATGCCACTGGCATCATCTTCATTCCCCATTTCCAACTGTGTTCTGATGATCCAAAGCAGCGCATCATTCCTGACCAACCTGTGTGGTGAAAATTTATTTTCTTTTGAAGCGATATTGAAAATACTCCCCACTGCATTGATGTTGGAACCGATTGATTTTTCAAATCCTATTTCATCTTTGCTCCGGGGTTGGAAATTGTAGTTGATGTATTGGAACACTTCGTAAGCAGAGTCAAACTTCTTTTGGTAGAAATAGGATTGGCCCATCAGCAAATAAAGATCATCTACCCAATCATTCCTGAGGTCATGCAGCAAGATGCCATTGTTGACCTTGATCACAACAGAGTCTAGTTCTTGCTGTTGTTGTGCCGTTTGGTCTAGGCTGTAATTGAAAAAGGGAATCAGCGCGGTGAAGGTGTCTTTGTTGGCTTGTTTGGCAGATTCAATGACCTTGGATAGCTTGAGGTTGGCATTGAAGTGGAAATTGTAGTGAGTGACAATATTTTCCTTTAATCTTTTTACGGGATTGATTTTTTTGTCTGGGGTCAGCTCAGAAGCCAGCTTTCTGTTTTCGTATGCCTTGGGTTTTTTAAGGTCAAAAGTGATGTTTCCTTGTGCCAGAAGACCCGTTGCCATCAACATCCCCACCAAAACTTGTAATAGCCTAGCAAGCTGATAAACCTTATGGTGTTGAGAATGTTTCAAGGAATGTAAAAATACGTCTAATCCAGCTATTTTTAAAGGCACTGTTTTGCCAATTAACAGTAACTTTATACCCTGATTTCATCAATTTTCCCCAATGTCAGAACAGACCACAAACCAGAGCAGGTTCAAAAGATTGACCAACAGGTATAGACTTGTGGTAATGAATGACCATACCTATGAAGAGGTTGTTACATTCAAGTTGACCCGGTTGAGTGTTTATATTGCATCATGTTTTGTTTTTGTGATGCTTGTTGGTCTTACTACTGCATTGATCAGTTTTACTCCTTTGAAATATTATATTCCCGGGTATGGGAGCCAATCAGAAAGGAGAGAGTTGACAAAGCTCAAGTTGCGTGCTGATGCTTTGGAAAAGCAGATGCTTTACAGAGAAGCCTATTGGGAAAATGTGAGGAATGTGCTTTCGGGAAAGGCTGAGTTGATTTTAGATACCGCCGTCATCGCCATTCCCGAATTGGAGGAGATAAAAGATTAATATGGATTCTGTTCCCCCCACAAAGAAATCAACCGACGGATCCTGGATGAAGTATATGGGTCTTGGTGCCCAGTTTTTTGGATCCATCATCATCGCACTTGGAATAGGTTGGAAGTTAGATCCGCTGGCAGAATTTGCCTCTCCGGTATTGATCTGGATCCTTCCACTCTTGGCGGTGGTTTTTAATCTGGTCAAGATCATTGTTGAAACAAATAAAAAGAACACATGAAGCTGAGAAAAACCCTGAGACCGATTTTGATCTTTTTTGCTGCAATGAACATGCTGGCGGCTTCCCTCTATTCAACTCTTTACAATATGGGCTTTGACACGGACGTTTTTTTGGTTGGTAATCTTTTCATCTGTATGCTTACACTGGTGTCATTCTGGATGATGAACAATGGGCTTCAATCTAAGTCTACTGCAGGATTCATGTCATCGGTCTATGGTTCATTCATCATCAAATTGGTCCTGGCTGCCCTGGTTGTGGTAGCCTACGCAAAATGGAAGGGCAACGCCATGAATACCCCAGCCCTCCTCTCCAGCATGTTCACCTATCTGGTCTATACCTATTTGGAAGTGAAAGGACTTCTTGCCTTGGTCAAAAAAGATTGATCATGTCAAAAAATGAAGCGCCATTAGGGTCTTTGGCTGATTTTCTTCCTCCCGGTTCATTTCCCCTGGTAGAACCTTTTTTGTTGCATTACAAGGTACACCTGACGATTACCCGATCGCGTCAATCGGTATTGGGTGATTATCGGAATGCCCATGCTGATAAAGCACACAGGATTACTGTCAATGGGAACCTCAATCCCTATGCGTTTTTAATAACCTTGTTGCATGAGTTGGCCCATCTCATTACCTTCATGCGTTTCGGCCATAAAGTAGCATCGCATGGCCCAGAATGGAAAGGCCAGTTCTCTGATTTGCTGAAACAATTTTTACAGTCCAGTCTTTTTCCAGAAGATATTGCACATCAATTGTTCATCTCATTAAAGAATCCTGCAGCAAGTTCCTGCGCTGATGATGCATTGATGCGGGTTTTGAGAAAATATGATCTGGTGAAAGAAGGGCATTGTCTTGTTGAAGAATTGCCTATTGGTTCACTCTTTGTGATCAAGAATAACAGGGTATTCAGAAGGGAAGAGAAGGTCAGAAAGCGCATTAAGGCTGTTGAGCTGACAACAGGAAAAGTCTATTTATTCAGTCCTGTTTATGAAGTCAAGTTGCATGCCTGATCAGAGCGATTTGAGCATCCAGACAGAACATCCAAAATGTCCAGTGTCTCCCAAGGGATTGTCAAGATAGTTGAAGCCAAATTTTTCATAAACAGATATCGCTTTTTTAAGCTCCGGAAGGGTTTCAATGTACATGGAAACAAATCCAAGTTCCTTAGCCTTGCTCATGCATTTGTTCATCAAGGTTGCGCCTATACCCGTTCCCCTTGCCAATGGTAGGAGGTACATTTTTACCAGTTCACAGGTGCCTGCAGGCAAACCCGGGCTGGGGAAAATTCCGCCGCCACCTACTATATTTCCTTCCTGTTCTGCAATAAAATAAGCTGCTCCATTTTCCTGAAAAAGTTCAAAGAGATGGTCTGTCGTTTTATCGTAATAAACTGTTCCTGGTTTGTTGGCGCCGAATTCAGTAAGACAAGACCTGATGATAGCGGCAATCAATGGGTTGTCTTCAATGCTGATCGGCCGAATATGAATTGGATTGGGCATACTATGCTGTAAAGATAGATGTATTCAGGTTTGAAGAATAGATCATCGTTTGGTCTGTCGATTGATCAACTTGTCCATTACATCAAGGTGTGGCAGTGTGATGATGGACAGAAAAATAAAGATGGCTGGCAGGGGATCCATTTTCATTCCTGTGCCCTTCCAGATAAAGGCCATGAAAATAAAGCCGAATGCTGCAAGAAAGGTCATGGGGAGTGCATTCTTCCACATGGTCAATGGCTTGGATGCCATCTCTTCTTTTGCCTCATGTAAAAATTTGAAAATGATTTCAAAGGATCTGATGGCGTGCCATCCCCCAAAATACAGGGCAAAAGCCGGGAGCAAGGGAAGTTGGGAACAGAGTATAAGAATTGAAACGAGGTTAATGATGTACAGGTATGAAATGCTGATCTTATTTTTTCTATGGGCAATGGTTGCAGTTGTGAAAAACAGGCTTATCACCACGCTGAAATAATGGGTGCTGTTAATTTTTAGATGCTCCAAGGTTATTTGTGCAATTTCAGACCCTTTTGTT
>CANHSD010000017.1 GCA_947463105.1 Chitinophagaceae bacterium | reverse complement strand
TGACCACATTGCCCTGTACATTATCCATGACAATAAGTGAATTCTTCTTGCCTGCATTGATGGTTGTACCAACAATTTCAGGAAGAAAAAGAATGTCTGCGCCTGTATTCCTGCCAACCAGATTGATATCCGGGAGGTATTTGGTGTGAAAAAGGGATGAATCTGTCTTTTGCTTCAAAGTATCAACCTGCTGAGCAATACCGGGCACACCAAACGCAACAAACAGAATCAAGGTGATTGTTCTTAGCATCGTAACTGTTTTTAAATCCGGGTGCAAGTTGCATTCAATTACAGACCACAGGCTTACGTAATCAGAAAAAACCATTAACGAGATAAGGAAAAAATCGGATTTATTGTTTTAGCGAGCGATTTATAGTACTCCAAATCAAAAAGCCCATAAAAAACTGTATTCCAGTTGATTATGGGCTTTTTATTGCTGTAGGGGGAGGGGTCGAACCTCCACGAGGCAGTTAGCTGTAGCGCAAAGTTCAGTGGTCGACCCTGGTCGCCTCTTGCGAGACGGCTCTACACTACGTTTATCCTGTTATCCTCACCCCCGAGACAAGAGGGCATGTCTGCCAAAATTTCATCACCCCACAGTGGTTATGAACTGATGCAAATTTAAGGTAAAGCATATTTTATTGATAATATTTCAACAAATATTTTTTATTTATTGATATTATTCAATAAATTGCACTTATATTTGAAAAGTAATAAAACGGATACCAGATATGGCCACAAAATTAAATCTTGACAAACTAGACCTCCAAATCATACAGATCATGATGGAAGATGCTGGTATTTCCTATGCAGACCTCGGCAAGCAACTCTTTGTTTCTGGTGGAACAATACATGTGCGCATCAAGAAACTGCAAGAGATTGGCATCGTAAAAGGCACCAGGCTTAACGTTGACCTAAAGCTTTTGGGCTACGATATTACAGCATTTGTAGGAATCTTTCTTGAAAAAAGTTCCCTTTATGATCAAGTGGCGGAAGACCTGAAGAAAATCCCTGAAATCGTCAGACTGAATTATACAACTGGTAATTACAGCATGTTCCTGGAAGTGGTGGCCAAAGACATCACGCAATTGCGTTTTGTCTTGCACGATCAACTGCAAAAAATCAAGGGCATTGAACGGACAGAAACCTTCATTTCGCTTGATGAAAGCTTCAACCGCCACGTTCCCGTCGCCGGCTGATAACTGAATAATTCTTCAACCCACCTCCCTTCCCTTCCACCTGTACTTCGAAAACAACCCAAAGGTTCCTGCCACAACTGTGTAGAGGGCATGTAGTGGTTGGAAGGGGATGAACCAGGCTATTAATGCAGACTTGTTAAAGAACCTTGCGGTTCGAATCATGAAGGGCAGTTCCACAATTGTTTTCATTAAAGTCAACAAAAGGCCACACTTCATGAGCTGAAAATCAAAGATACCCGCCAACAACAAATACACCACTGCCGCATTCACGAGATAAACCAAGAGAAGGGTTGCTTTGATAACAAAGCTGGTATAATTAGTTGCTTTGCTCGACCAGCGAATCCTTTGCTGGATAAATGCAGTCCAGGAAGCTGCAGGCTCGGTAACCACAATCGCATCTTCGGAAAAACAATAAGCAATCCCGCCAGGAAAAGCTTTGTTAATCTTTTCCATCAACAACATGTCATCGCCTGAGGCGATATGATCAATGCCTTCAAATCCATTGACTGCTGAAAAACCTTCCTTGGTATAGAGCAGGTTGGCGCCATTGCACATGTTCAAATATTTGCCGCTCACGCCTGCTGCAGTAATTCCTTGCAGGGCCATGAAATCAAGCGACTGAAAGCGGTCAAGCAGACTGATTTCTTTTTTAAATTGTACGGGTGCTGCAACAAAAACAGCATCCGTTTTTTCCCTGAAGGATAAAAGGGTATTGATCCATTTGGTGGAGTAACTGCAATCTGCATCAGTGGTGATGATGATGGGATGAGAGGCGGCAGCAATCCCCCTGGCAATCGCGGCCTTCTTTCCAAAGGCCTCATCCATGCCAAGGCTGATCAACCGTATACCCCTGTCAGCATAACGCTGTACCAATGCTGCAGTTCCGTCAACCGATTGGTCATCCACCACAATGATTTCCATTTGCTCTCGCGGGAAATCCTGTGCCAGCAAGGACTCCAGGCAAGGTCCGATATTCATTTCTTCGTTCCTGGCGGCTATAATGATGCTGGCTTTGTCTGCCGAAACCCGGGTGGCAGAATATCGCTGCAGAAACATCAACTGCCTGTTTGCACGGCGGATGATGAACCGGTAAGGCAGGAGCACTGCAACAGCTATGATGAAAAAGATGGTCATGGTGTGGTTTAATCAGCGGTTAAATTTCATCAATTCTGATGTAAAACCATTTTTTCGTTGTCAACATTTGAGGGATCGGGGTGAAGCACATGAAATAAAAATGGCGTCTTTCAAGATGAAAAACGCCATTTGAAGGGATGCGGTTAACCTTTAGCTGGTCTTCTGCAATCCTGAATAATATTTGCTGATATCGGTTACTCCTTTTTTGATCACATCAGGCGTGTTCGACAGTGAAAAGTTTTCCCATTGGTCAAAACCCACCTGCACTGGCGTTCTGTCGGATTCAGTAACCAATTCTTTTGTTTCGGATTTGGCGAAAGCAAGGCAAGTTGCCATGACCAGGCCCGATACCAGGGTGATGAGTCCCAGCAAGATCCTAATATCGTGGGCATGCGCCCTTGGATCAATCCTGTTCAAGAGCAGTAAAATGATGTAGGCGCCGAAGGCGAATACTACACTGCTGAGCATGATTGTCTTGTTGGCTCCTTTCTTTTCGTAGATCATTTGTTTTACATGGTCTACAAAAAGCATCGATGTAAAAAAGAAAACAGGAATGGATCCCGCCAACATGATCATGAAGATATTGCTGTCTTCCATACCCCTCAAAGCAAGTGATGCCGCACTGAATGCCAGCAAAAAGGCAAGACAACCCTTGATCAGGTTGTTGATCATGCTTTTACCAGCCAGATGGCTGAGCAGGAGAAGCATCAGTGGTGCTTGAATGAGAGAAGTCAATACATTCAAGATGGCCACTGGATTTTCAGCGGCAGATGAAAATTTATTGACAAGAGAACTGGTAATGAAAATAAAAAGATATGCAGACGAGATGGCAATGAAACTGTTGTTCGTTGATTTTTGCATGGGATTCGATTGGTTCCTTGATATTGGGTTTAAAATAGGCTCCCTGTTTAAACGATTTGCCATCGATTCTATTATATACATGCCTCAAATCAGTGAAAATTAAGTGAAACTGCTTTTTGATATGCGTAATTATACGGAAGGGCATGGTAAAAAAACTAACTTAGTGCAATGCGAAAGACGGCTTTTCAGTTTATGGTTTATCTCTGCTTCCTTGTCATTGCTCAGGGCCAGCCTGTGCTCAACGGTGGCCAACTTGGATCTCCCAACGGCAAAACAGTGAGGCTTGCAAGAACCACCGGCGTGCTCCCTTTTTTTGAATACGGGCCTGGTGATGACCGATTGGGCGGGGCCAAGATGACCTATATGGATACGGGTGTTTTGGTGAAAGTGGTGGACAGCCTGAATGCAGATTATATTATCTCGCTTGCTGACAACTTAAAGGCCTTTGTAGCCAAGTCGAGCCTGCGTTTTGATTCCTCTTTCAAGTCAAAATCCTATTACCTGAGTGGCAACTGGAAAACGTACAGCGATGAAAGGTTTGATTATATTACCATCTCCATGCCCGAAAAGCTGCCCTACCGCGGAACCATGCAGGTGAACCCTAACAGGTTGTCCATTGATCTTTTTGGCATCACCTCCAATACCAACTGGATCACCCAGAAAGGAGTGCTCAAGGAAATAAGGAATACCTGGTTTGAACAAATGGAAAATGGGGTCTTGAGGGTCTATGTTGACCTGAAGAGCAAGATGCATTGGGGTTATTCAGTTTATTATGACACCATTGGGTCGAGGTTGACCATCAGGATCAAGCATTCACCAGACAAGCATTTCAAAAACGTATTCGTTGCAGTCGACGCAGGGCATGGGGGAGATAATTCCGGAGCGGCAGGAAGTACATCTTCCAAACTTGAAAAAAAACTCACCCTCGAATATGCTACAGCCTTTGAAAGAGAGCTGAAAAAAGCAGGCGTAAAAAGAGTATTCATGACCAGGACCAAGGATACTTCCCTGAGCATGCCCGAGCGGATCAAGATGCTGCGCGATACCGCACCAGACCTGCTGATCAGCATTCATTTCAATTCCTCATCGGTGGATACGGTGAAGGGAACCAGTACGTTTTACAGGCATATTGGTTTTCGTCCGCTGACGCAAACCATTTTAAAAAGGATGATGGAACTGGGATTGGCTGAATTTGGCAATGTAGGCAGTTTCAATTTTGCGTTGAGCGGCCCTACCGATTATCCCAACAGCCTTGTGGAAGTGGCTTTTCTGAGCAATCGCTCAGATGAAAAATTCATCCTCTCCAAAAAATCTCCGGATAATGTTGCCAAAAAAATTCGGCTTGGCATACAGGATTGGCTGCAAGAGGCCCGCTGATAATTTTGTACCTTCACAGCTCAATCAATTTACAATGGAACTCAAGAACACATTTATTCATCATGTTTATTTTTGGCTCAAGAATCCTGAAAGCAAAGAAGACCTTCAGAAATTGGTAGAAGGACTCGAGGCGTTGGCTTCAGTGGAGGAAATCAAGATGTACCATATTGGTGTGCCCGCACCCACAGACAGGGAGGTGATTGACAATACCTACGCCATTTCCTGGTTGAATATTTTTGAAACTTCCGAAGACCATGATGCCTACCAGGTTCATCCGAAGCACCTGAAATTCATTTCAGATTGCTCATCTCTTTGGAGCAAGGTGAAGGTTTACGATTCATTGCAACACTAATCAATCAATACAACAGGATGTTAGGGAAGGGTAGATCAGCTGCGTTGGGATTCATTTTTGTAACCGTACTGGTTGACGTCATCGGGTTGGGCATCATTATTCCTGTGCTGCCCAAACTGATTCAGCAATTGACCGGAGGAGACATGAGTGTGGCTTCCCGCTATGGTGGTTGGCTGATGTTTACCTATGCCTTCATGCAGTTCTTGTTTGCTCCTGTACTGGGAAGCCTCAGCGACCAGTATGGCAGAAGGGCGGTGATTCTTTTTTCCCTTTTCGGATTTGGCCTGGATTACCTGCTGCTTGCCTGGGCACCAAGCATCACCTGGCTTTTCATTGCCAGGGTATTGTCTGGTATCACGGGTGCAAGTTTTACCACAGCATCCGCCTATGTCGCTGACATCAGTACGCCAGAAAAAAGGGCACAGAATTTTGGGATGATTGGTGCCGCATTTGGTATGGGCTTCATCATTGGGCCTCTGATTGGTGGAGTCTTGGGCCAGTTTGGCGAGAGGGTTCCCTTTTTGTTTGCCGCAGGCCTCACCATGGTCAACTGGCTGTACGGCATGTTCATCCTCCCCGAATCCCTTTCAAAAGACAAAAGAAGAAAATTTGAGTGGAAGAGGGCCAACCCGGTAGGCTCACTGATTCACCTCAGAAAATACCCTGCAGTGGCAGGCTTGATCCTTTCACTGACCTTTATATACATCGGTGCAAATGCCGTTCAGAGCACCTGGAGCTATTATACCATGAAGAAATTTGGATGGGATCCTGCCATGGTCGGATACTCCCTGGCCTTTGTGGGGCTGATGATTGCCATTGTTCAGGGAGGATTGATCCGGATTGCCATACCAAAGCTTGGTCAGACAAAGGCCGTCTTCGTCGGCCTGGTGTTGTATACCAGTGGGATGGTCTGCTTTGCCTATGCTCCCAATACCTATATGATGTTTGCTTTTTGCGTCATTTATTGCCTTGGAGGAATTGCCGGCCCCGCCTTGCAGGGCCTCATCTCTTCTCATGTTCCTGCCAATGAACAAGGGGAGTTACAGGGGGCCCTTACGAGCCTGATCAGCGCTACCGCTATCGTTGGTCCGCCCCTGATGACCAACCTGTTTTCATTTTTCAGCAGGGATGGCGCTCCGCTTTATTTTCCAGGTGCCCCCTTCATTGCCGGGGCGTTTTTCTTCCTTTTCAGCACGATAATCACCTTCCGAAGCCTTCAGGCAGAGCGAAAGGCGACCCCTTTCTAAGGAAAATGTTGTTAAAATGTGCAAAAAAGTACCGATTTTTTTATTTATTTCTTGCAAATCAAATTATAAAGGCTAGCTTTGCCCTGTAATTTGAGTTAAGTACAGTATTTAGTAAGTGAAAGTATTTTCTGCTACGCATGTTCTGCTAATAGTAAAAGTCTTCTTTACGCCTGTGTTTCTCTCATCCTTTTTTAATTTTTTATTTTTTTGAAATGAACATTTATGTTTCAAATTTGAGCTTCAACGTACAGGATGAAGACTTGAAAGAATTCTTTGCTGAGTATGGAGAAGTAACTTCAGCAAAGGTTATCACAGACAAATTCACTGGTCGTAGCCGTGGCTTCGGTTTTGTTGAAATGTCTGACGATGCAGCCGCACAGAAAGCTATCCAAGAATTGGATGGTGCAACTGTTGAAGGCCGTGCCATCAAAGTAAGCGAGGCGAAGCCTCGTGAAGCGCGCCCTAGCAATGGTGGCAGCGGTGGTGGTGCTCCTCGCCGTAATTTCGGCGGTGGCGGCGGCGGTGGAAACCGTTGGTAATCGCATCAACTATCTGATTGAAAAAGGGAACCATTGGTTCCCTTTTTCTGTTATTGAGGTAAACCTCCAATTCTTTTCTGCAACTTTGCACAACAAACCCGCACATGAGTATTGTAAACGAATTCAATGAATACAGAGAAAGGATGAATGATGTCATCCTGAGCAAGGGCAATCTGGTGATGAAACGCCTCTGGAACCTCGACACCAATACCTATCAGGAGGGGGCATTGGACGTGAAGACCAAGGAAATGCTGGGCCTGGTGGCCAGCATGGTATTGAGGTGCGACGATTGCATCAAGTATCATCTGGGCAAATGCCATGAATTGGGTTTGACAACCGATGAAGTGTATGAGATATTTTCCGTTGCCAACATCGTGGGCGGAACCATCGTCATCCCCCATACAAGAAGGGGTGCTGAGTATTGGGAAGCCTTACAGACATCCAGCGAAACAAAATAATTGAGTATATTTAAAAGAATAAACGTGTTTTATGAGTGAAGTATTACAAACAGCATCACCGCTCACTTCCAAAGATTTTCAAACAGATCAGGAAGTAAGGTGGTGTCCGGGATGTGGAGACTATTCCATCCTTGCTCAGGTGCAGAAGGTGATGCCAACCCTTGGAATTCCCAGAGAAAATATTGTCATTGTTTCAGGAATCGGTTGTTCCAGCCGTTTCCCTTATTATATGGAAACCTATGGCATGCATTCTATCCATGGAAGGGCTACTGCCATCGCCAGTGGTTTGAAGGCAACCAGGCCTGAGTTGAGTGTCTGGATTGTAACCGGTGACGGTGACTCACTCAGTATTGGAGGCAACCATACCATTCATTTGTTGAGAAGGAATTTTGATGTGAACATCATGATGTTCAACAACCAGATCTATGGCCTGACCAAGGGGCAATATTCACCAACCTCTGAAGAGCACAAGGTGACCAAATCAACCCCTTTTGGCAGCATTGACCATCCGTTCAATCCCTTGGCCCTGGCCATGGGAGCAGATGCCACCTTCATTGCCAGAACCATGGACCGCGATCCCAAACACCTGCAGGAGTCCTTGTTGCGCAGCAATGCCCACAAGGGTGCATCGTTTCTAGAAATCTACCAGAACTGCAACATCTTCAACGATGGGGCATTTGAAATATTTACAGACAAGGCCTCTAAGCCAGTGGAAACACTGTTCCTTGAGCAAGGCAAGCCCCTGGTTTTTGGCGCCAACAAGGAAAAGGGAATCAAGCTTGATGGCTTCAAGCCTGTTGTGGTTGACCTTTCAGAAGGCGCCAGTGCAGACGATTGCTGGATCCACGACGACCATGATTTTTACAAGGCTCAAATTCTTGTGCGCATGTTTGATGATCCACATATCGCGGGTCACCTACCCAGGCCCTTTGGTGTCTTTTATGAAACCGAAAGGGCATGCTACGAAGACCAAATGCAAATGCAGATTGATGAGGTCATAGCAAAGAAAGGCCTTGGCGATTTGAACAAATTGCTCCGTGGCGGCGAAACATGGACGATTTCATAACGAGGTGCTTTGTAACGCTGAAATTTCAACCATTTCATAAGTTGGTTTTAGGCAATTAATTCGGGTTTATCAGTGGCTGAACAATGGTAGTCGCTTCAATCTGTTTATATTTGAACCGATGCTGATTACTGTACATCCAAAAGATCCACAACAAAGATTGATCAAACAAATTGCCGATTGTTTGCGCAGTGGCGGTGTGATCATTTATCCCACAGACACGGTCTATGGATTGGGTTGTGATATTTTTCAACCCAAAGCGGTTGAAAGGATATGCCGCATCAAAGGGCTTGACCCTTCAAAAGCCAACCTCTCCTTCATTTGCAGCGATCTTTCTGATTTGAGCAAATATGCAAGGGCCATTTCAACACCACAGTACCGACTCATCAAGAACCATATCCCAGGTCCGTTTACTTTTATTCTTCCCGCCAGCAAGGAGGTTCCTAAGATTTTGAAAAGTAAGAAAGACACCATTGGATTGAGGGTTCCCGATCATCATATCACCCATGCCATTGCTGCAGCATTGGGCAATCCCATCCTGAGTTCATCCCTTCCCGGAGACATGGTGGAAGAATTTACAGATCCTGAACTGATCCACGACAAGTTTCACAAATTGGTTGACATGGTGGTGGATGGTGGCATTGGCGGCCTGGAATATTCGACCATTGTTGACATGACGGATGAAGAGCCTCAAGTGATCAGGCAAGGCGCAGGAATATTGGGTTGAAATGACAATGAACTGCATCAATGATGGCTTCTTTCAATCCCTCAAGTGTTTCTCCTTGTGTGAAAATTGACTCAGCAATACATTTGGCAGTAAAACCACCTTCTTGAGCTTCTTCAACAATAAAAACAACCTCTTGCATGGTATAAAATTAAGCTTTAGATTGAAACATCATTCTTCAACTGAAAACTCTCCCGGTGCAGTGAGCATCTTCCGAATGCGGCAATCGCCTTGCGATGATCAAGCGTGCCATAACCCTTGTTTTTTTTCCAATTGTACTGCGGATATTTTTCATGGTGTTCCAGCATGAAGTCATCGCGGTAAGTTTTCGCAAGAATGCTGGCGGCTGCAATGGAAAAATATTGGCCATCACCCTTGATGATAGTGGCGTGCGGAATTTTTTTATAAGGCTTGAACCGGTTGCCATCAACGATGATGAAAGATGGCTTTTTCTTCAGCTGGTCCAGTGACAGGTGCATGGCCTTGATGGAGGCATTCAGGATATTGATCTGGTCAATTTCTTCCGCATCAATTTTGGCCACCGCCCAGCTGATCGCAACTTTTTGGATCATTTCCCGCAGGGCATAACGCGTCTTTTCCTTGAGCTGTTTGGAATCGTTCAATACAGGGTCTGAAAAATCAGCAGGAAGGATAACGGCTGCTGCATATACCGGCCCTGCCAGGCAACCCCTGCCTGCTTCATCACATCCTGCTTCCGGATGAAGTTCCTGGTAAAATGGTTTGAGCATCTCCTGCAAAGTAGCAAGAAAAATTCATCAAAAAATCCTTGCCATGAACAACTGCAATACCTTTGCAGCATGATAGCAAAAACCGATGCCCAAAAGTCGAATGCCGTAGCGATATGGTTGTTGATTGGAGTAGGAATGATCATCATCCAGGTGCTCCTGGGTGGGATAACAAGGTTGACAGGATCGGGGCTTTCCATCACAGAGTGGAAGCCTATTCTGGGTGCCATCCCTCCATTGAATGAGGCAGCATGGCTGAAGGCGTTCGAACAATACAAGCAAATCGGGCAGTTCAAGCACCTCAATTTTGAGTTTACCCTTGCTGATTTCAAATTCATTTATTTCTGGGAATGGTTTCACCGCGAATGGGCACGCTTGATCGCTTTGGTCTTCCTCATCCCTTTTATTTATTTCCTGGTCAAAAAAATGTTCCGGAAAGAGATGGTCAATCCTTTGATCATCCTGTTTTTGCTGGGTGCCGCCCAGGGCCTGATTGGATGGATCATGGTGGCCAGCGGGCTCAATGATGAAAATCTTTATGTAAACCATATTCGCCTGGCCATTCATTTTATTTCTGCACTCGGTTTGTTGGTGTATACCTATTGGTTTGCCATGTTGTTGCTGGTACCTTCTGCGCAACATGTTGTTGCACCTTCGATGAAAAAATTCACAGTTGGTTTGTTGTTGTTGATTGTGGTTCAGCTGGTGTTTGGCGCATTCATGGCGGGTTTGAAGGCCGCCAATTTTGCCACTACCTGGCCCCTCATCAACGGAGAATGGATTCCTTCTTCAATGGCCAGTGATGGCTTGGCCGATTTCACCCACGACCCACTGGCAGTGCATTTCATCCACCGTACACTGGCCTATCTCATCACCATTTTGATCATCGTTTGGCACCTGAGGGCAAAGAAAATTGCTGGAGGAATCCTGTTTTCGAAACTGCGGTCTTTGCCATTGCTAATGGTAGTTTTTCAGGTGGTCCTGGGCATCCTCACGGTATTGTTCGCCAACAATAAAACAGCCTTGCTTTGGCTTGGTGTAGCACATCAATTCACCGGCATGATGTTCCTGTTGATGATGATGACCATGGTTTACCTGGTCAGGAAAAAATAGTCAATTGGCATTGAATTCAACAGGGTAGCCCAACAGTTGTTTCAACTGGGAAGTGGTGATGCGTTGTACGGTCTGTGAGGCATCGTTCTTGAAAAGCAATGCATGCATGATGAGCTTTGTTCTAGTATTGTAGACAATCTTCCAGCAATAATCTGGAACCCCAACACCCGATCCGATGGTTTGTTTGCCAAAGACCCCTCCGGTATAAATTTTTAGCCTGTCGCGTTGGCTCTCTTTTCTGATGGTCGACTCCCAGCTTTTCCATGATCCCCTGTTGAGCTTCTGGTGTTGCGGAATACAATTGTAATAGGAGAACGTGCATTTTTCCATTGCACAATCAAAGGCAAAATCCTCTGCATTGGCAAGGTGTCCGCGGTCGTACCCGCTTTTTAAGTAGTCTTTGTTGGTAGCTGATCGGTATTCTTTGGTGAAAGAAAGCTCTTTACGGGAGCAGTCTCCGCCGCCCTTGTATAAATAATACACCACATAAAGGGGCGATTTTACCGCAAAAGAGAAATAGGATTGATAGGCAGGTTTGTTGATGATGGTATCAATCCGCTGGGCATTCCCCTGATGGAAGACCAGCAAAAGGAGCAGGGAGAGAAGGGTATTTTTCAGTTTGTTGCTCATCAGGTGGAACAAATTTACCGTTTTAAACGGGCGAAAACTATTTCTTTGCAATTCAATCGCTGGCAGATTTGGAACCAAAAAACATCAAATACCGGATCGACAATGCCTTTCACATGCTTCGCCATTTTGAGGGGATGGAGGAACAATTGCAAACAAGTTTGCTGAAGGCTGGCTATGTTGAGAAGGCGATCAAGGAAGCACTGGCACTTCCCGGCTCAAGATTCTTTACAAACTTTGCTTTGGATATTCAAGGCCTCCTGGACCGGATATTCCATTATCCCTATGTGTTATTGGAAACAGGGGATCGTACTATCCAGTTAAATGGGCAGGTGCCGCCAAAAGATTTCCCCAATGGGATTGGCACAAGGGCTGTGGTGCCTGTGGATGAGTTGCCTGCTTCGGAAAGGGCTGGTATTTTTCTACAAAAAAACCGGGGCTTGGATTTGCTTCATCTTCAAGTGGACAAGCTTCCGCCCACCTGGGAGTTTACTCTGGTGCTGAGGCCTACCCAGCAGGGCCATGTTTTCATCACGGCATTTCCCGGCCCACCAGCCTTACCGCTTCCCCAACACCGCTTCAGCAGGAAAAGGTATGATGAATGCAAGGCATTTTGGGATGAGCATGTTTTTTTGGTTGAGGCAGGGTGAGCATGTAGTTTACCATCTCAACAATGCACTGGCCCAGGTGAATCCGCTTCCAAATGCAGCCAGGCAAACAGTATCGCCATCTTTGATCAGGCCTTTTTCCCATGCTTCACAGAGGGCTATGGGTACTGATGCAGCAGTGGTATTGCCATAGTGCTGGATATTGTTGTACACCTGGTCATCGCGAAGCTTGAGCGTATGCTGGACAAACTGGGCGATGCGCAAATTGGCCTGGTGGGGAATCAGCATGTCCAGGTCTGCGGGAGTCATGTTGTTTTTGGTCAGGGCCTCCATGATCGCTTCAGGAAACTTTACCACGGCTTTTTTGAAAACGGCAGGACCGTCCATGGTCGGATAGATTTGGCCATCATCAATCATGGCATGGCTGAAAAACATTTGTCCGATTTCAGCCTCATCAAAGCTGGCAAATTTCTCCTCCTTCCAATGGTTGGCATGTGTTCCGGGGTTGTAATTGGCAAGAATCTCGGCACTTTCTCCATCGCTGTGCAAATGGGTGCTCAGGATGCCCTGTCCTTCTTTTTCTGTTGGCTGGAGTACTACGGCACCGGCACCATCCCCAAATATTACACTGACATTTCTTCCCCTGGTGCTGAAATCCAACCCAAACGAATGTTTTTCACTTCCAATCACGAGGATGTTTTTGTACATCCCTGACCGGATGAATTGATCGGCAACGCTCAATGCATAAACAAAGCCGCTGCACTGATTGCGGACATCTAGTGCACCGATTTCTTTCATTTTCAAGGCACGTTGCACCAGTACGCCACAGCCCGGGAAATAATAGTCCGGACTCAGGGTTGCGAAGATGATGAAATCGATGTCCTGGGGAGTAATACCCGCACGTTCAATGGCTACCTTGGCGGCCTCCACAGCCATGGTGGTGGTGGTTTCCTCGGTGCGGTGGGCATATCTTCTTTCTTCAATCCCTGTTCGCTCCCGGATCCATTCATCGCTGGTGTCCATGTATTGAAGCAGGTCCTTGTTGGTAACAATCCTTTCGGGGAGGTATTTGCCGATGCCGGCGATTTTTGAGTGAAACATGGGATGAGGGTTGAGGGAGGTTGAGGGATTTCCCAATTAAATTAAGCAATAAATATGATGTTTTAAACATGGTCAAAAATCAAATTGTTTGTCATGGGTGGATACAACACGCCCTAATCGCCTGATGCTCATTATGGGCAACAACATATATTTAACTTGCCTACCCGCCTGAAAAGGTTTAACTTTGCGGCCTCTAAACAAGATTATGAACATTAGAAACATCGCCATCATTGCCCACGTTGACCATGGTAAGACAACCCTGGTAGATAGAATTTTGCAAACTACCAAGGTATTTCGCGACAACCAGGAAACTGGAGATTTGATCATGGACAGCAATGATCTTGAAAAGGAACGAGGTATCACTATCTTCAGCAAGAACGCCTCGGTTACATATAAAGACGTAAAAATCAATGTGATAGACACTCCAGGGCACGCCGACTTCGGTGGTGAGGTGGAGCGTGTATTGAAAATGGCAGACAGTGTTATCCTCTTGGTGGATGCCTTCGAGGGTCCCATGCCACAGACCCGCTTTGTATTGCAGAAAGCGCTTCAGCTGAACCTGCTTCCCATTGTTGTCATCAACAAGGTAGACAAACCAAACTGTCGTCCTGACGAGGTGCATGATTCTATTTTTGAACTTTTCTTCAACCTGGATGCCACTGAAGCACAGCTTAACTTCCCAACCTTCTACGGTTCGGGTAAAAATGGCTGGTTCAATGATAGCCTTACCCCTACAGAGGACATCGTTCCTTTGATGGAAGGCATCCTCAAATATGTTCCTGAGCCTAAAATTGCTGAGGGTAACCTGCAAATGCAGATCACATCCCTCGATTATTCATCATTCCTTGGCCGTATTGCCATTGGAAAGGTGGCCAGGGGTACGATCAAGGAAAACCAGCCCATTAGTTTGATGCAGGCTGATGGTGTGGTTAAAAAGCAGCGTGTAAAAGAATTGTACGTGTTTGAAGGCATGGGCAAGAGGAAGGTAACTGAAGTGTTGGCGGGAGACCTTTGTGCAGTTGTGGGAATTGAAGGATTCAATATTGGCGATACCATTGCAGATTTTGAAACACCAGAGGCCTTGCCTTTCATCCATGTGGATGAGCCTACCATGAGCATGTTGTTCAGCATCAACAACTCACCTTTCTTCGGCCGTGATGGTAAGTTTGTTACCAGCCGTCACCTCCGTGATCGCCTGATGAAAGAGACAGAAAAAAACCTTGCCCTCAGGGTGAAAGAAACAGATAGTGCAGACAGCTTCCTCGTTTTTGGTCGTGGTATCCTGCACCTTGGTGTATTGATCGAGACCATGAGAAGGGAAGGATATGAGTTGACCATTGGTCAGCCCCAGGTGCTTGTGAAAGAAGTGGATGGCAAGAAATGTGAGCCGTATGAAATTTTGGTGATCGATGTTCCGGAAGAATTTGCTTCCAAGGCCATTGACCTGGTGAGCAGGAGAAAAGGGGAGATGACCGTCATGGAAACCAAGGGCGACATGCAGCACATCGAATTTGAAATTCCGAGCCGTGGATTGATTGGTCTAAGAACTACCATGCTGACCTCTACTGCAGGTGAAGCCGTTATGGCGCACCGCTTCACAGAATACAAGCCTTGGAAAGGTGCCATTCCCGGAAGGAACAATGGTGTTTTGTTGGCCAAGGAAGGTGGAAATACAACAGCCTATTCACTGGACAAATTGCAAGACCGGGGATTCTTCTTCATCGATCCAGGTGAAGAGGTGTACAAAGGAATGGTGATCGGAGAGAACAACAAACCAGGTGATTTGGTTGTTAATCCAAACGAAGGCAAGAAATTGACCAACATGCGTTCCAGTGGTACAGATGGTGCTGCGAGCATTGCTCCCAAAAAACAAATGACCTTGGAAGAATGTATGGAGTATATCCAGCACGATGAGTGTATAGAGGTTACCCCTAATTTCATCCGCATGCGCAAACTCATTTTGGACGAAACAGAAAGAAACCGCCTGGCCAAACAAATGAAGGCCGACGCATAAATAACATGAAAAGGTACCTGATTACATTCTGCATGCTTTTGTTCTTCGCAGCAGCGAACGATGTCAGTGCCCAATGTTCAATCTGTACCAAAACAGCCCAGCAACTCGGACACAAGCCCGCACAGGGCTTGAATAGCGGAATCATCTACCTGATGATTGCACCATTGGCCATCATTGGCGTTGTTGCATTCAGGTGGTGGAAGGGTGGAGGATTGAACCAAACGCCTGAATAAACCATCACCAAAATTGATCACCATGAAAAGGGTCCTGTCGTTTTTTGTCATTCTCCTTTCCGTACTAGCCTTTAATGCATGTACTGTCAACAATGTTACCATTGATGACGAAATTGGACCCATTTTCGAGAAGCATGGTGTGAAAGGAACCTTCGGGATGTTTGACAACAGCAGGGGGAAGTTCACCATCTTTGACCTGGACCGTTTCAAACTGAATTATGCCCCTGGCCAAACCTTCAATATTGTCAGTACCATGGTGGCCTTGCACACGGGTAAACTTACCGATGACAGCTCATTGGTAAAAGGAAATGATTCCCTGGCTCAAACCCTGAACATCTACAGCGCTTTCCGTGCCAATAGCACTGCACATTTTGAAACGGTGGCTTCGTTGATCGGAAAAGACACCATGAAGTTTTGGGTGGACAGTCTCAAATACGGCAACAAAAAAATCGGAACTGATCTCCAGCATTTCTGGATGAACGACAGCCTGCAAATCTCTGCAGATGAACAACTTGGGCTTATCAAAAGACTCTATTTCAAGCAGCATCCCATCAGGGCCAGCGTGCAGGAAAGCCTCAAAAAAATGCTGATTGTGGAGAACAATGCACAGTTCCAAACGGCCTATCAACAAGGATCGGTACTGGTAAAAGGCAAAAAATTGGGTTGGGTTGTTGGATGGATTGAAGAAAACAGGCATGTCTATCCCTTTGTCATCAACTTTGATGCAGGGGCCGAAGCAGATACCAATGCCATCGGGAAGAAACTGGCCAATGATATCCTTGCACATGTCGGATTTTTCAGAGGGATCATGTAATTTGGAAACAGGCAGTTCAAAGATTCTATTTCACAATAGTGTAAATTGCAATTGATGCAAGAACAACATTCACTCCATTCCGGTTTGGCCCACCTTAGCGAATACCAGCGTTTGCAAACACTAGAAGTAAAAATTGGCGACCTGTTATTGGGCAATGGCCATCCGATCAGGGTGCAGACCATGACCACCACAGACACGATGAATACCATCGCAACCGTTGAGCAATCGATTCGTTGCATTGAAGCTGGCGCAGAACTGGTGAGGATCACGGCGCCTTCCAAAAATGAAGCCTACAATCTTCTTGAAATAAAAAACGAATTGCGCAAGCGTGGATACAACACACCGCTTGTTGCAGACATTCATTTCACACCCAATGCTGCAGAGATTGCTGCACGCATCATTGAAAAGGTGCGGGTGAACCCAGGCAATTATGCCGACAAGAAAAAATTTGAATTCATTGAATATACGGATGCTGATTATGTTGAAGAGATTGATCGCATCCGAGAGCGTTTCACCCCATTGGTAAAAATTTGCAAGGAGTATGGCACGGCCATGCGCATTGGTACCAACCATGGATCCTTGAGTGATCGTATCATGAGCCGCTATGGAGATAGCGCCATGGGCATGGTGGAAAGTGCGATGGAGTTTTTGCGCATTGCCAGGGATGAATCTTATCACAACATTGTGCTCAGCATGAAGTCCAGCAATCCGCAGGTGATGGTTCAGGCCTATCGGCTCTTGGTCAAAACAATGCGGGATGAGTTTGGCATTTGTTATCCTTTGCACCTTGGTGTAACAGAAGCAGGAGATGGTGAAGATGGAAGGATCAAGTCTGCCATCGGCATTGGAACCTTGCTGGAAGATGGTATTGGCGATACCATCCGCGTATCATTGACTGAAGATCCTGAGTTTGAAATTCCAGTATGCCTTGATCTTGTCAAGCGCTACAATGGCATTACAGCTGCATCAACTGTTCCTGAAATCATCAAGTTGCCTTATTCTCCTTTTGAATACAGGAGGAGAGATAGTTTTGCAGTTGAAAACATTGGTGCAAAGCAGGTTCCTGTTGTGGTATCAGACATGAGCAGCGCTGAAACCATCAATCCTGAACAACTACAGAGTATAGGATATGATTACGATGAGGCAACAGACAAATGGAGCATTGGTGATGCAGCGGCTGATTATGTGTATACTGCTTCTACCCCCATTTCATTTGCCTTGCCCGGAACCTTGAAGAATATTGTGAATGCTTCTATCTGGAATGCATCAAGCGAATCACAGTTCCCTATTTTTTCTCTTGCTGATTTTGTTGGCGCCGTTTCAAAAAGCACACGCATCAATTTTGTGATGGTGGATTGTTACAGCGATAACCATGGTGCTTTGTCTGCTCAAATGGAGATGATCCAGGAAGCAGCGACAAATCAATCGGTTGTATTTTGTTTGAGCAGCACCAACCGCAATGCCATGCAAAGTGTGCGCCGCATGTTCATTGAACTGACCAATCTTGGCATCCGTAATCCTGTGGTTTTGGTTACTGACAGTGGAATGCATACACCGGATGAACACCTCATCCATTTTGCCACTGAAACTGGAGCACTGTTGCTCGATGGCATGGGAGATGGGATTTCATTGGGTTTCAACGGCAAGGCCATCATGGAAAACACAAAGGCAAAGGGCCGTACTTATCTTCCGGTCAAAGACATCTACCAGTTCACGAACAATACTGCCTTCAGCATTTTGCAGGCAACCCGTACGCGCATTTCCAAAACAGAATACATCAGTTGCCCAAGCTGCGGCAGAACACTTTTCGATTTGCAGGAAACCACTGCAAAGATTCGTTCAGTGACCAATCACCTCAAAGGCGTAAAGATTGCCATCATGGGTTGTATTGTCAACGGTCCCGGAGAAATGGCTGATGCCGATTTCGGTTACGTGGGAAGTGGTCCAGGAAAAATAACCCTCTACCGCAGCAAGGAAATCGTCAAGAAAAATGTTGACAGCGAAGTGGCCGTAGATGAGCTGATCCAATTGCTAAAAGACAGCGACGCCTGGGTGGAGCCGGCGTAACCGTGTTATTGATTAACGCTGTTCACCACCCTAACAGGAACAATTTCAATTTTCATGTAAGGGTAGTATGGCAAAGTTGAAAGTTTTGCATGCACATCCTCGGCATCAGCTGCCATCATTACAATGAAAATCCCAGACATATCAAGTTTAATAAAGGTGTCTACAATCGTCCCATTTTGTTCCAACTCCTTTACAACCTCCTGTTCTCTTGGGAGTAGTTTCATTCTTGTTTCGTTGTCCAATCCTTCTAATTGGATGTTAAGCATGAATTTTTTCATTTGTTTGGTTTTTATTGAGTGATTTGTTGTTTACCATTGTTGAAACCTTATGCCAACTTGCTTGTCTGCAATTGCAAATTCTTTCGTACCCCAAGGGCGGAGCGTTACTTTATTTAGGTTTGGGTGCAATAGATGAGGATGGGAGGCCGATACTTTTTCAAATACTTCATCAATATTATCCGTTTCTTGTTTATATTGAAAGCATTAGCCAATTTAATGCATTTATTTTTTTTATTCCGTTGTAGGTTCCTGTATCATAGTCCATCGTAATTAAAATTTTCTCGTGATGATCTGCAATATTATTAAACGGGGCCAACTCTCGTTCTAAAGTGGTTGTGTTTTGTACTGTTTGTGAAACTTGAATGTACTGTGTAAAACCTTCGTTGTTTCGAACAACAAAATCAACTTCTAAATTATTGGTTTTCCCTATCCAGACCTGATTGCTTCTGCGCTTCAGCTCGAGATAAATAATATTCTCCAGTAAATGACCTGCATCGCTTACCAATTCTTTTCCAAGCAATGCGTTACGAAAACCCAAATCAACCAAATAGTATTTTTCTTGCGTTGCTAAATGTTGTTTGCCTCTGATGTCGTATCGATTTACTTTGTAAAACAAATAGGCTTCCACCAATGATCCAATGTATTTTGAAACTGTTTTATTGTCTATTTTCTTCTTGTTTGCTGTCAACACTTTGGCGATGTTTCCTGCTGACACACTTGAGCCAATTGAATCTATCAAGAAGTTTACAACTTCCTGATATGATTGTTCTCCATAAATTGTATATCGTTTAGAAATATCGTTGTCAAATATGTTTTTGAAAACCATTTGTAAATATTCGTTTGCATAATTATTTCCGTCTGCTGAAAGTCTTACAGCTTCGGGAAAACCACCTGTTAGCACATATTCAGCAAAGGCACGGTCAGGGTTTGTAGTTTTGTCTGTGAACGCTAAATATTCTGCAAAAGAAAAAGGCAATACATTTATTTCATAAGCTCTGCCTGTCAGTAGAGTTGACAACTCGCTTGATAATAAAAATGCGTTTGAACCCGTAACATACAAGTCTATGTTTGGGTGCACGTACAGGCCTTCCAACAGTTTTTCAAATTCGGGAACATTTTGCACTTCGTCGATAAACACATAGTTGATTGCATTTTTTTTGAGATGCTTAATTATGTAATCGTAAATCTCCTTCCAGTTTTTTTCTGCTAGAAACCTAAATTCAGGCATATCCATATTGATTGCCAAAATGGATACTTTGCTATTCTCTTTACGTAGCAAGTTTTGAAACTGTGTCATTAATGTTGATTTTCCACAACGCCTAACTCCAGTGGCAACCTTGATGAGATTCTTGTCTTTTAGAACCCTAAGTGTATTTAAATAACGGGTACGTTCTATGGTTTGCATAAAATAAAGGTATATAAAATTCCTAAAACTATTAAAAATAAGAAACTATTAGGAATCGGCTTAAATCAAATTTATAAAATCTACCAAGGCCCTACCTGTTTCACTTGATAGAATCTTCTCCCATCAAATCGAAAGAGTCCACTTCCTGCTCCCCACCACATGTTTCCTGATTGGTCATGATACATGCTTTGAACACAACAATTTAACCCGTCATCAGATGTAAACACTGTAAACGCTTTCGGATTGGGTAGAGGAATGGAAGGGTCAAATCTTGTTGTGCTGCCTCGGGCGGTGATCCATATGATACCAGA
>CANHSD010000016.1 GCA_947463105.1 Chitinophagaceae bacterium | reverse complement strand
TTCATCCTACCAAGAAATGAAATCAGGGTTGATTGGAAACGGTTGGATGAAACGGGCATGATTTGTTCTGCCGATTCCATGTTTTCATTTTGAAGGATATCATTGGGAAAGGTTTTTGCCTCCACCCTTTTGTTCTGGCCATTGCTTCTTTCAAAAGTAGATGCACCCGTTACAACAAGGCTGTGCTTGTTGATTTTCCGGTTATAGGTCAGCAGTCCTTCGGATACCATGCTGCTCCAGAGATTGTCTGATTTTAAACCCCATCCCCGGATACTGAAACCTTCGTATACCGTTCTAGGATAATATTGGTCGCGGGTATTGGATCCATGGTTGAATCCAAGGTTTCCCCTGATTTTTAGGTATTTTCCAATGCTCGCCTCTATATAGTTGGAGGAGAAAATATTGAGGGCCGTCACCTTGTTCAATACATTATTGGTATAAATGACAGGGTTGGTAATGAAGAAACCATCGCCTGATCCATCATATTCCTCCACAGAGTCGATTGTTGCCGGAAAGGTGATGGCAGAGCGGATGACGCCAGCACTGGCTGCATCAGACTTATCTGTACCGGTTTTCACGCCATTGGTGGTGGAAGTGGAAACCGTATTGCTGCTGCCAATTTTGATGTTCTTGCCAATATTCCTGTAGAGGTTATAGCTCAGTCCGATCTTCCTGAAATTGGAATTCTGAACAATTCCACTTTGGCTCAGGTGGTTCAAGGTAAGGCTATGGCTTCCGTTTTCAGAGCCCCCTGAAACGTTCAATGTATACTGTTGTTGGAATCCATTCCTGAAAATGGCATCCTGCCAGTTGGTAGTCAAATCCTTTAACGGATCAAGGTTGGCATATGGCATGGTATAGCTTGTGCCATCATACCTGTTGGCATTGAGGAAGGAGAGGTTTTGATAAGCAGCATATTCATAAGGGGTGAGCACATCAATTTTTCTGGTAATTTCAGACATGCCCACATTGGCAAGCAATTCAACCTTGTCCTTGCCAACCCTTCCTTTTCTTGTGGTAATCAATACAACACCGTTGGCGCCCCTGGATCCATAGATGGCAGTGGCAGAGGCATCTTTCAATACATCAATGGATTCAATATCATTGGGGTTGATGAATGCCATGACATTCAGGGTCTGCTTTTCGTCTCCACCAATCGAAGAGGGCGTTGTACCGCTGCTGGTGTTGTTGAAAGGAACGCCATCAATTACATAGAGTGGCTCTGTTCCGCCAAGGAAAGAATTGGATCCACGAACCCTGATGCTGAGGCCGGCACCTGGTGCTCCGTCATTTTGGGTAACATTGACACCGGCAAGTTTTCCCTGGATGGCCTGTAGAATATTGGTTGGGCTTTCCCTTATAAGGTCTTCACGAGAGATGCGTTGCACCGCACCTGTGGCATCCGCTTTCCTGATGGTTCCGTATCCAACCACCACAACATCAGACAGATTGGTAACCTGGGTTTTCATCACAACAGTAATGTTGTCTTTTTTACCAATGCTTACTTCGGCGGTTTCCATTCCTGAAAAAGAAATTGAAATGGATGTGGCTTTGGCGCTGGGCCTGATGCTGAATTCACCATTCTTTCCTGTAAGGGTTGATGTTTTGATTCCCTTGATGGTAATACTGGCGCCGATCAGGGGCTCTCCGGTTTCTGAAACCACTTTACCCGAAACGGTTCTGGTTTGTGCGGAACTGTTGATGCAAAGCAATAATGCAGCAACCACAATGATACAGTACTTTTTACACATAAGCAATTGTTGATTTGGGTCCCAAGATAATGATTTGTAGTAAAAAATTGCATTAAAGGCGTATGGATATTCTAATGTCTTGAACCCCTAAAAACTAGACAAAGTTCGATATTGGTTAATCCATATGAATTGGAGTCAATAGATTACGAAATAAGACAGGGTTAGGCACACCGCTAGATTTTTGTCTGATTTATAGAAAAATATTGAATATCTTGACAAATAGGGGTGCTAAAAGAATTTAAAAGCATAATTTCTCTAGTGGATAGAAGCAATATAATCCACCAATTTTGCTGCCAGATTTGCTGTGATGTTATCTTGATCGACAGTTGGATTTAACTCTGCAATATCACAAGAGATAACTTTTCTTGTCTTAAACAAGAAGTCTAACATTTTGTAGACAAAAACAGGCGAAAAGCCCAATGGAGAGGGGGCGCTCACCCCAGGAGCAAAGGCGGATGAAAAGCCATCAAGATCTATCGAAATGTACAAATGGTCGTTGTTGTTAATGAATGTCATGAGTTTATCTTGAATATTTTTAATGTCCCTATCAGAAGGCTCACAATCCATACTGTACACAAATTCAATCGTTTCATTTTTTGCAATCTCAAATAAGGCAGGGGTATTTGATTGGCGTTGAATACCAATTACAAAATAATCAACCGATTCGTTTTGCTGTCTCAGCGAAGTAATGATTTGATTAAATGGAGTTCCTGAATTGGGTTTGTTTTCAATCGGTCGAAAATCAAAATGTGCATCAAAATTGATGATTCCAATTTTTCCATGAGATGAATATCTTGTTGCTTCTCTTATGCCCATAAAATGTCCATATGCGATATCATGCCCACCTCCAATGCCGATTGGGAAAACATTTTGGTTAATCAGCCGGGAAATGATTTCAGCAAAAGCTTGTTGACAAGCTTCCATGTCTTCATTTACACAAGCTACATTTCCCAGGTCTACCAGTCTTTTGTTGTCAAAATGCAATGGGAGTTTAGCCAGTTTTTCTCGGACTGAAAGAGGACCGTTTACTGCACCCACGCGACCAAAATTTCTTCTGACTCCTTCATCACATTGATATCCTACCAATGCAATGGCAGGCTTTCTTTTAATTGAATTATCTTTCTTAATTTTTTCCTCATCGAGAAAATTTCCAATATCCGCCAGTTCTATTGCCTGATACCAGTATTGGATACCCAATGCAGGATCGGTTTTTCTTCCATTCCAATCGTTAATTTGGCCAGGTGCATAAGTAACGTTCAAATCCTGTAGGATACGGTTTTTCATTGTGAAGTTCAATTTACTTCTTTCCCTTTTAGATACACTTTCTCAATCTGAAGTGATCCAAACGAATAAGGGATGAATGCGTATGAGTTGATATTTTTTGTCATTATCAAATTCGCCTGCTTCCCAATGGTGATGGATCCTATTTCATTTTCAAGCCCCATCGCATATGCCCCATTGATGGTGGCTGCATTGATGGCTTCCTCCGGTGTCATTTTCATTTTAATGCAAGCTGTGGCTACGACAAAGTTCATGTTGCCTGAAGGGGAAGAGCCTGGATTATAATCAGTTGCCAATGCCAAGGGCAAACCTTCGTCTATCATGAGCCTTGCTGGAGTATAAGGGATTCCTAAAAAATAAGAACAATTGGGCAATGCCACCGGCATGGTTTTGGTTCCTTTCAATACTTCAATGTCTTCCATTCTCATTTCCTCCAAATGATCAACGGATAAGGCATTGTATTCCACCCCTACTTGTACACCTCCTATGGCTGTAAACTGATTTACATGAATCTTTGGAATCAATCCATATTTTTTCCCTGTTGCTAAAACCGTTGCTGTGTCTTCGACGGTAAAATAGCCTATCTCACAAAATACATCAATGTATTTGGCTAATTTTTCTGCTGCCACTTTTGGAATCAATTCATCAGTCAACAGTTGCATAAATCCGGCTTTGTTATCACTGAAATTGGACGGAACTGCATGTGCTCCCAATAACGTGGCTTCAATTGCAATTGGATAATTTGATTTTAACCGTTGTATCACACGAAGCATTTTCAATTCACCCTCAATGGTTAGGCCATAGCCAGATTTTATTTCAATGGCACCCGTTCCCAAACGCATCACTTCCTCAAGCCTTAGTTTACTTTGTTCATAAAGTTCTTCTTCTGTTGTTTCATTTAGCATTTTAGCGGAATTTAAAATGCCACCTCCTTTTTGGGCAATCGCTTCATAGGTAAGCCCATTGATTCTGTCTACGAACTCACCTTCTCTGCTTCCAGCATAAACAATATGGGAATGTGCATCACACCAGGAGGGCAGTATCATCTTTCCGGTAGCATCAATTACTTCATCGAATGCGCTTTCAGGACAGGTTTCCATGGTTCCATAGTCGGCAATTCTGCCTTCATCCACCACCAGAAAAGCATTCTTTATAGTGGGCAAAACACCCATCTCCTTTCCTGAAACAAATGAAATGGATTCCCTGCGTACCTGAACCAATTCTTTGATATTTTTGAATAAAATGTGCATTAAAACAGATTTTTTAATATGGTATCATCCACCAAATTGGGAATTGTCACTTTTAAACTGGGCGTACGTTCCATTTCCCTTTTGATGGCAAATAATGCTTCCTCATTACGTGCCCAGCTTCGACGTGCGATTCCATTGTTCACATCATAAAAAAGCATGCTTTTTAATCGAACATCCGCCTCAGGACTGCCGTCTAACAGCATGCCAAATCCACCATTGACCACTTCGCCCCAACCCACACCTCCTCCATTGTGAATCGATACCCATGTAGCCCCTCTGAAGCTGTCTCCAATCACATTGTGCATGGCCATGTCTGCCGTATACTTGCTGCCATCGTATATATTAGAGGTTTCCCTGTAAGGCGAATCAGTTCCACTCACGTCATGGTGGTCTCTTCCTATGACAACAGGTCCGATTTGACCTGCAGCAATTGCATCATTAAACGCTGCTGCAATTGTAGAACGCCCATCTGCATCTGCATATAAAATGCGCGCTTGTGTTCCTACCACCAGTTTGTTTTTTTTGGCATCTCTTATCCAAATGATATTGTCTTGCATTTGCAATTTAATTTCTTCCGGAGCATTTTTCTCCATGTTTTGCAAAACGGCCATTGCAATTTGATCTGTTTTGTCCAAATCTTCAGGATTACCGGATGTACATACCCACCGAAAAGGGCCAAAGCCATAATCAAAACACATTGGTCCTAAAATGTCCTGTACATAGGATGGATACCTGAAATCAATTTTATTTTTATCCATGATATCTGCACCAGCCCGGGAAGCCTCCAATAGAAAAGCATTTCCATAATCAAAAAAATAAGTACCCTTCGCAGTATGATTATTAATTGCATTTGCATGTCTGCGCAAGGAATCCTGTACCTTTTCTTTGAATTTTTCAGGCTCCTCACTCATCAACTGGTTAGACGCTTCATAGGAAAGACCTACAGGATAATAACCACCCGTCCAGGGAATATGCAAAGAGGTTTGATCCGATCCAACATGTATGAAGATGTTTTCCTTTTCAAATCGCTCCCAGATCTCCACCACATTGCCAATAAAAGCAATGGATATAACCTCATTTTTTTCTTTTGCTGTATTTACGCGTTCAACCAGACTGTCAATGTTTTCAATCAATATGTCTACCCAACCCTGATCAAATCTTTTTCTGGCCGCTTTTGGGTTGACTTCGGCACAAATGGTTATGCAGCCCGCAATGTTTCCGGCTTTGGGTTGTGCACCACTCATGCCTCCCAATCCAGCGGTTAGAAATATTTTACCTGCAGGGGTTTCACCCGATGGTAAAATTTTTCTGAATGCATTCATCAATGTTATGGTCGTTCCGTGAACAATTCCCTGTGGTCCAATGTACATGAAGGAGCCCGCAGTCATTTGTCCATATTGGGTAACACCCAATGCATTGTATTTTTCCCAGTCATTTGGTTTTGAATAATTGGGTATCATCATTCCGTTTGTAACCACCACCCTGGGTGCGCTTATTGACGAGGGGAACAAGCCCATTGGGTGCCCAGAGTACATGTGCAATGTCTGTTCGTCAGTCATCGTAGACAAATATTGCATTGTCAATAAATATTGTGCCCAGTTCTGGAATACTGCTCCATTCCCACCATAAGTAATCAATTCTTCAGGATGTTGTGCTACGGCATTGTCCAGATTGTTGTGAATCATCAGCATGATTGCCGCAGCTTGCTTGGATTTTGCAGGATACTCTTCCAGCGGCCTTGCATAAATTTTATAATCAGGTTTGAAACGATACATGTAAATACGGCCAAAAATATTTAGTTCATCGGCAAATTCTGCAGCCAAAACCTCATGCCATTTTTGTGGAAAATAACGGAGTGCATTTCGAATGGCAAGTTGTTTTTCTTCAGACGTCAAGGTATTTTTTCTCCTGGGTGCCCTGTTTGCATCAGTAGGATAACTTTTTAATGACGGCAGCTCTAATGGAATGCCTTGTTGAATTTGTTGTTTGAAATCCATGTGCGTGTTATTTGACGACGATTGTCCTGTTTTTGACCATTGTAATTATTGCATTGATGTCATCCTTCAAAATTCGGTCTTCCTCTAGTTTTGCCACTTTTTCTCTGATGATTGAAAAGTTCTTTTCAATGACAGGTGAGAAAGTATTTGGCCTTCTGAACTCCAATGCTTGTGCAGCATACATTAATTCAATGGCCAAAATCTTTTCCAGGTTTCCCAAAATTTGATTGAATTTTCGGCCAGAAATACTTCCCATTGAAACATGATCCTCCTGGCCCAAAGACGTAGGAATGCTGTCTGCAGAAGGCGGAAAACACAGGGATTTGTTTTCAGTAACCAAGGCAGCTGTTGTGTATTGGGGAATCATAAACCCAGAATTCAGACCACCTGCCTCTGTCAACAATCGCGGCAATCCATATTTTCCTTCTATCAATAAATAACATCGCCTGTCAGAAATATTTCCCAGCTCTGAAGCTGCGATGGAGTTATAATCCAAAGCCATTGCCAAGGGCTGTCCGTGAAAATTACCACCAGAAATGGCCTCGGTTTCGCTGAGTACAATCGGATTGTCTGTAACCGAGTTCATTTCTATCTCTGCTAACTCATTCAAATGTTCAAATGCATTTCTGGAAGCACCATGCACTTGAGGAATGCAACGCATGGAATATGGGTCTTGTACCCTGACACAATCCTCGTGTGAAACCACATTCTGTGAATTTCCCAAAAGCAACCTCATTCTTTCTGCAACAACGATGCTTCCTCTGAATGGACGAATTTTATGCAAAGCCTCTTTAAAAGGCGAGGCACTTCCCTGATAGCCTTCAATACTCATTGCGCCTGCCACATCAGCCAAATCAAGCAGGTATTCCATTTTCTTCAAACCTGTGATGGTATGTGCCAAAATAAATTGTGTTCCATTGATTAGTGCCAAACCTTCCTTGGATGATAGTTTGATGGGGGTAATCCCTCTTTTAGAAAGCACATTTTTTGCTGGAACCACCTCGTTCCCTATCCAAAATTCACCTTCGCCGATCAGCGGCAAAAATAAATGTGATAAAGGAGCCAAGTCTCCAGATGCACCCACAGATCCTTGTTCAGGAACAACAGGCAACATTTCATTTTCAATGAAATACAAAATTCTTTCAATGACCTCTAAGCGTATACCTGAAAAACCCTGACACAATGCATGCAATTTGCAAATCAGCATTATTTTTGACAAGCTGCTGTCAATAGGGTTGCCTACACCTACCGCATGGGTCATCAAAAGGTTTTCTTGCAACTGACTGGTTTCAGCAGGTGAAATTTGTACGTCACACAACGGACCAAATCCTGTATTGATTCCATAAATTGCCTTATTGGAAGCAGCCATTTTCTCCACTTTTCTCCTGCATTCATTTACTTTTATGATGGCTTCCTCATTGATGACTCCTTTCAATCTGGCATTTGCGATATCCATTACCTTGTCTACTGTCAAATGGTCGATACCGTAATTAAATATCATGTAGAAAAGTTTGAATGTGTAAAATATCGTAAAACGTCTTTTAAATTCTGCTTGCTTGGATCAATACACTGTGTGTTTGATTTCTGTCCAATCAAATTTGCCATGAATTTTCCTTTAAGAATATGGCAAAACTTTCCTTGTAGGATTCACCAATTGGTATTTTTGTCTTTCCAACTTTTAAGAAATCCTTTCCAATCATTTCAATCAAATGAAAAGGTATGATATATGATTTGTGAACACGAATGAATTGATGGGGTTTCAACATCTCTTCTATATTTTTCATGTTCAGAAGAGACATGATGGTTTTTTTTGATGTGTGAATTTTAACATAATTCCTGGAACCTTCGATATAATGAATATCTGACAAGTCTAACTTAATATTCCTGTAGTTTGTGCGAACGAAAATGGAAGTTTCTTTTTTTTCAAGTGAATCAGCTTGTTGTTTGAATGTAGACATCAAATGGTGATTTGATGTTCTGTACTTGTTTAATGACCTTTCAAACCGCTCAAAAGAAACCGGTTTCAACAAATAATCAATTGCATCAAGTTCAAATCCTACAAGGGCATAATTGGGATAGGCTGTTGTAAGTATGAATTTTACATTGAGATCAGAGAGGCTTTCAGCAAGTTTTAAACCATTCAATTCACTCATCTGAATATCCAAAAAAACCAGCTCTGTATCAGGATTGTTTTTGCAGTAGGCGTATACGTGCAGAGGATTGGTAAAAGAGGCTTTTAATTCTATGTCTGCTGATTTTGAGCAGAATTCCTGGATAATGCCAAGAGCATTAATCTCATCATCTACCGCTATTGCTTTTATCATATCTCAATTGAATTTCAAGTTCGGCATCAAAATGTTCATCATTGTTTGAGTAGGATAATTTATACTTGTTTGGAAGGAGTAAATTAAGCCTTTTTTCAAGATTAACTATACCGATTCCGCTTGATTTATCTCTTACAATGTTTTTGTTGATTGGGTTTGTGACCCTGTAATGCAGCGCGCCAAGTGAGACATCAATCATTATTTTTGTGGGATTTTTATCTGGTCCTGTAGCGCCGTGCTTAAAGGAATTTTCTACAAAAGTAGACAGTAGCATTGGAGGGATTTCTTGATTACGTATCAAATCAGCATTTATTAATTCAAATTCTACCGCATAGTCAGGAAATCTGATTTTATGAAGATCAATGTATTCTTTCAGGTAATTGATTTCTTTTTCAAGAGGAGCCCATTCCTCTTTTTCGAATAAAATATACCTAAGCAGTTCAGATAATTTTAACATTGCCTCAGCAGTTTTTTCGGATTTAATCAAAGCCAAATAATATATGTCATTGATCATATTGAACAGAAAATGAGGATTAATTTGATGCCTCAGAAGGGATAGTTCAGCTTTTAATTTTTCATTTTCCAAGTTTCGTTTTTTTCTGTCTATGATCACCCAGTCAAAAGCGAATCGGTAGGCGTATGCAATACAAGTAAACTGCAGTCCCTTCATGGTTTCCATAGAAATAATTTCAAGAAGGGTATTTTGGTGTAAGGATGAGTTCTTTGGAGTATCTACATAGTAAGAATACGCGGATGGGTCTTGCAAAAGGTTATTCTTATACCTTACCAGTATGTAAAGGGCTATAAGGAAAACATTAAGCAGCAACAGCAGGTCATATTTTTCCCTCAACAGGTATTGGGGGGAAAGCCATATTATGATTACATAGCAAAGAATAAAATTAGGCCAACTATACCTTGAATAGAAAATCAGGTTATCCCCAAGAGAATAATTTGAAAGGCCTATAATAGAGTAAAGAACCACACCTGCGTACCAGATGACCAGCATTACCAAAAAATTCTTCCACCCTGGCTTTATAAAGTAGTCTATTTTCATTCAACTGATTTCAGAAGCCCTACAGAGAGGGAATTGATCATTTTAAAACCGATGGGAATTTGCCCTTTTGAAGATATACAATTGTATTGTATTGGTCAATAAACCCTTTGGGCATTTATCTGTTCGTACCGAAAAAACCGGTGTTTGTGTAAACTTGGGTAAAATCAATGAAATTTTCATTAGCTTTAGTCGATGCAAACATTAAAACTAAACTGCATGAAACTGCTATCAAAAATTTTCTGCTTATTGGTGTTGTTCTTTTCTCTGACACCAGCTTTTGCCCAGCAAAATCACATTGTTAATGGTACTGTTACCGGCCCGAATAACTTGCCGTTGGCAGATGCCAGTGTAAACATTAAAGGTTTAAAACAAGGTGTAAAAACAAACTCGGCTGGTAAATTTAGTATCAATGTTCCAGTTGGCCCCCAAACACTTATCATTTCTTATGTTGGAATGAAAACGACCGAAGTCTCCGTCACAACAGATGCTAACTCGGTTACAGTTTCTTTAACTGAGAGTGAGGGCTCTTTAGATGAGGTACAAATTGTTTCTACAGGATATCAGTCTCTGCCAAAGGAAAGAGCAACGGGATCTTTTGGGGTAATTAGCAGGCAGCAATTGGATAAACCGACAACAAATATATCTTCACGAATTATTGGCACAACGTCTGGTGTGCAGGCACTTAGGATGGATGAGGAAGGGAATCCATTCTTTCAAATCAGGGGCTTATCAACCCTCTTTGCAAACCAGGAACCACTTGTTGTTGTAGATGGATTTCCTATTCAGGGAGGGTACAATACCATCAATCCAAATGATGTTGAATCCATCACCATTTTGAAAGATGCAGCAGCCTCCTCGATTTGGGGGTCCAGAGCAGTGAACGGAGTAATAGTCATTACCACTAAAAAAGCAAAAAAAGGCACACCCATTCGGATAGAGTTTAATGCTTTCACCAGAATTGGAGGTAAAATAGACCTCAACTATTCTGCTCCATTGGCAACTTCCGCCCAACAAGTGGAATATGAAAAGTTGGCATTTGATAAATGGGGTGCTCAAACAAATGCGGGAAACATTGTTAGTAACAGCGGATGGACATGGACTCCAGGGCAAAACGCGCTCAATGAACACAAGCTTGGATTCATTACTTTGGCAAGAAGAGATGCAATGTTGGATAGCTTGAAAGGGCTTAACAACAGAGAACAGATCGCAGATTTACTGCTATCAAATCCGGTATCAAAACAGTATAATATCAATTTATTCAGTGCAACTGAAAGAATGAGCAATGCGTTTTCGTTTATGTTTGAGGAAAATCAATCAAACTTTAAAGAAACGTACAACAAAAGGTTTTTAGCAAACTATCGGACATTGGCCAATGTTACAAAATGGCTTGATTTTTCTTTAAATACAACTTTACAGCACAACGCTAACACCAACAATGGTTCATCCTTGGCAGAAATTCAAAGCCTGGCTCCTTACGAGATGCTTCAAAACGCCAACGGGAGTTTTACAGGAACTACACTAAAATATTACACACCAGTAATTGAAAGAAGTGTACCCAGAAATCTCTTTCCTTATACAGATTGGAGTTATAATCCGGCAAGAGAAATCAACACCCGTAGCCAGGTTTCCAGGGATTATAATGCCAGAATGCAAGCTGGAATTACCATAAAACCTATCAAAGGCGTAAGTTTTGAATCAAGTATCCAGTATGAATATTTCTTGACACAAAATAGGAGTTTGTATGATACGAACAGTTTTGTGGTGCGTAACACAATTAACCAGAATGCTTTTTGGAACCCCGGTCTTCCATCTGCCATGACAACTGCACCAATTTTGAACCTACCTAAAGGTCAAATATTAAACCAAAGCCGAACACAGAATGTCGCATGGAATTTCAGGAATATTATGCGGATTGATAAGCGGATTGGTCCAAAGGGTGATTTGAATTTTGTTGCTGGAACAGAACAACAAAGCAGGGTTGCTCAAACATTTGGCCAACCAACTACATATGGATATAATGATGCAACCTTACAGTTGGGCGCTTTTCCAAATGGACCAGGAGGGTCGCCAGTTAATGGAAATCAAAATGGAACTGGAGTGCCCACTACCCTGACCATCCGAAACTGGCAAAATCAGACTATAGCCTTTGGATACACCAATTCATTTGGTTATACAACTGATCGATTCTTTTCTGCTTTCGGTAATGCTGCATATACCCATGACGACAAATATACTTTGTCTGCTAGTGTAAGGTCCGATGGTGCCAACTTCATTACAAATGATCCTAAATACAGGTATAATCCCTTTTGGTCCGCAGGCGGAAGTTGGCAGATATGGAAGGAAAGTTTCTTTAAGGTAAAATTTGTAGACAGGCTGACTTTGCGTGTTACATACGGGTATAATGGGAATCAGGATAGAAGCACGTCCTTTATGCCATTGCTGAGCCTGAGTTCAACTCCAAATGTACTTACCAATCAATTTACTGCCTCATTTTCGAGCCTGGGTAATC
The DNA here is from genome assembly GCA_947463105.1 of Chitinophagaceae bacterium. Taxonomy (GTDB): domain Bacteria; phylum Bacteroidota; class Bacteroidia; order Chitinophagales; family Chitinophagaceae; genus Pollutibacter. Next base: position 8,273 of record CANHSD010000016.1, on the reverse strand, counting down.
CAACACTCCGTTGGGAAAAGACAGGTACAACAAATGTAGGCTTTGATTATTCACTCTTCAAGGGTAAATTATTTGGTAATATCAATTTATACCAAAGAAATGGTAAAGATCTTTTGGCCAGCATTGCCATTCCAGCTGTCAACGGGTCAACATCCCAATTCCTTAATAATGCGAAGATGGTAAACAAAGGAATTGAAATGGAATTAGGTACCGTAATGGATATTACAAAAAATCTGCGCTGGAGAGGTAACCTGAATTTTTCCTATAATAAAAACCGGATAACAGATTTGTTTATTGCCCAATACAATTCATCTTCACTGACTGCGAGAAACACTGCATCCTATGCTGTTGACTATAATGCCAATTCACTATGGATGTACAAATACATGGGCTTTAACACTGCCGGCCAGCCAACAGTTTTGGGACCAGGCAACGTAAACTTTGATATGCAATCATTTGTACCTGGCGATGCCAGAACTTATCTTGACAGGACAGGAACAATGGTAGCTCCCGTTACACTTGGATTCATGAACAGTTTTGAATATAAAGACTTTAATCTTTCGTTCATTGTAACAGGTAACTTTGGCCACGTTTTCCAGCGAAGAGGCTTCAACTACCCTGTGCAATGGTCTTTTGCAAGTAGAATGTTGGCCAATAAATTTGTTGATGAAGCACTAAACACTAAATCATCAGAAATGCTGACATTGCCTGCAAATCCTACCGAGCCAAGGTTTTTCTTCTGGGATAGGTTCTATAGCAACTTTTCATATCTATCACAAAGCGCATCTTGGATAAGGATGCAAGAGGTAAATCTTACGTACAACCTGCCTAAATCCGTCTTGAAAAAAACAGGGGTTACTAACTTCCGGATTTATCTCCAAGGAAACGACCTCTTTGTGATCTTGGCAAATAAATATGGGGAAGACCCGCTATACGCCTTGGGAACTTTAAATCCCAGACCCAAAACCACAGTTGGATTAAAGTTTGATTTCTAAAAAAGATAAAACGAAATATATGAAAAGGTTATTCAGAAATAAATCACTACTCCTTATTGTTCTTGTTGCTACAGTTTCTGGACTAGGCTCATGCGAAAAGTTCCTGAGCGAAAGGATTAGCAAAAATTCTTCATTGCCCTTGACAACAACCGATCAGTTAACAGCGTTGATGGAAAACTATAGTGTTTTTTATAACGATGAAAATCAAAGTTGGATGGGTACAGATGATTATGGTCTTAATGCCAAAACCTATGATAACAAGAGGGGCAATTTTACCTTTATGCCTAATATTTTTCGTGCATTCTGGGATGTTGACTTTGCACCACTTACGGCCAGCGGGGATGCATTGTGGGCAAGCTCTGGAGGCGAATGGAGGGATATTTTTTATGCGAATGCCGTATTGAATAACCTTGATAAGGTGACAGGGGGTAGTGTAGAAGATAAAGCAAGGCTGAAAGCAGATGCACATATGTTAAGATGTTATGCGTATTGGCAATTGGCAAATACATATTGTCTTCCCTATACAGAGGCCAATAAGGGTGAAATGGGGTTGCCAAGTAAAAAACTTACAAGTTTTGAAGAGGATTTAACAAGGCAAAGCCTTGAAAAAACATACAGTGATATTGAAGCTGATTTAAAAGAGGCTTTAAAAATAACCAAACCATTGGTTTCAGGCGGAAGGCCGGAGCATTGGCGATCCAATACAGCTGCCGTTAATGGGTTTGCAGCAAGGTACTACCTTAACAGAAATAACTACACTGAGGCTTTGAAATATGCCAACCTCGCTTTGAATGAATACAATGTTTTGGTAGATTACAATAAGCCTGCTGAGATGTATTATGGAACACCGGCTACTTATGCAGTTACTGGCGCTCCAGCGTTTACCCAGCAACTTCCATATACACACAACAATCAAACCAATCTGATTGATATGATTGGCTGGAAAGAATTTTTATATTTCCGTATGCAGAATTTTGGCTCTTGGTTTTATTTGCCAAGTACAGAATTATTAAACCTTTATGACCAAGCCAATGACCGTCGCTATGAGTTTCATATAGTTGAAAACTATTCATACTATTTTGGTTCAAATACGCCTACAAACGGCCTTCCTGGCTATATCTTCTTCTTCAAAGATAGAATTCCTTCAGGTCCGACAACTGCTGAAATGTATTTAATAAAAGCAGAGTGTTTGGCCAGAACAGGAGACATGGCCGGTGCATTATCAGCAGTAAATGCACTTCGTGCGAAAAGAATAAAACCTGGTGCTTCTGTGAATTTAACTGCAGCTAACCAGGCGGAGGCACTAACCAAGATTTTACAGGAACGAAGAAGAGAAATGCCTTTTGTGCAAAGGTGGTATGACTTGCGCAGATTTAACAATAATTCAGATCCGGCTGATGACGTAGTGGTGACTAAACAATTCTACCCTTTGACTTTTGCAGGGCCAGATGTGTCACAGCCTATAAAAACATATACGCTTGAGAAAAACTCAAGACGATATGCTTTGCCAATCCACAACAATGAATTGATAGCTGGTCGGGGTACATTGTTGCAGAACAAGTATTGAGTTTATCATTTCTATATTACCAAAAGCAAGCATAATGAAGCAATTGAATAAAGGCCTCAACATAATCCTGATATTCATAATTATTTCTGGGACCTATAAATTTTCATTTGCTCAACAAACAAATAAAATTCCAGCACCAATTGATTGGAATGCTGTAGCAGATTGGAAATTAAAAGTTGAAGCCCATCCTGATAGCCTGTCTTATCATTCAGGCTATATAAAATCAATAGGCTGGGATGGTAATCTGTTTATTCTGGAAAGAGATTACAAATCAAGGTATGACAGTGCAGAAGCCATGATGGACAACCAATACATGATTTGGGCAAGTAAGTATGCTACTGTTCCTGCTGTACATTACGCAATTGGATCAGCCTTCTATGAACACGAAAGCCCCAAAGCAACTGCATACTTGAAAAAAGTTGTTGAGCTGGATGCTAAAAATGCGGATGCCCTTTTCAAGCTTTCTATAGATGCCGAAAGATGGGGCAATAGTAAAGTAGCTTCAGAATACATGCGGTTGGCAAGTGAGGCAGATCCTGCCAATCCGGCCTATTTATTTTATTATGCCTCGAATTTCCGCAAAACCAATCTTGAGTTTTATCGCAAAAAAGTCGAAGAGCTGGTGAAGCTTTTCCCGGCTCACGAAAGAGCCGCTCAGGGTCTCTACTGGCTCGCCTATGAGACCAAGGAAAGGGAGAATAAGATAAAAATTTATGAGGAACTCCGATCAAAGTTTCCGCCAGGAAAATTCAGCTGGTCGGAATCAGGAATGTATGGATTGTTTGATCAGTATCTCTTTTCTCAACAATTCGAAAAAGCAAATGATTTGGCTCAGTCAATGAGTGCAAAGAAAGGCTGGAATGAAATGCAAGTTTTTGCCCAAAGCATCTCCACTATTCAAAAGCAAATAGATGGTGGTAAATATAAAATTGCATACGATTCCATTTTGAAACTGAAGTTGGCCAGGTTTACTTCATTCCAGGAAAAAGTGGTTATGCTTGAGGCTGAACTCGCCGATAAGACCGGCAATTCAGTGGCTGGGTATGAGAAATTACTTCAAAAACATGCCAAAGACCCAACTGATGAATTGGCAAGTCTATTGAAAGTTTATTCGGGAAAGATTGGCAAAGATGAAAGGGCCGTCACCAATGACCTTTGGGCCATCAGGAACAAAACGAAAAAGCCTGCTTACCCTTTTGAGTTAGGGAAGTATACATCAAATTCCACGTTGTCACTCTCAGATTTAAAAGGCAAAGTGGTTTTGGTAACTTTCTGGTTTCCGGGTTGCGGACCATGCCGTGCGGAATTTCCTCATTTTGAAAATGTGGTGAAAAAATATGATAAAAAAAAGGTCGCGTATCTAGGGATAAATGTATTCCCCAATCAGGATGATTATGTGCTTCCTTTTATGAAAGCAACCAAATACAGTTTTACGCCCTTAAAGGCCACCTCCGTTTGGGCTGAAAAACATTTTGGGGTTAGGGGCCAACCAACTAATTTTTTACTGGACAAGGAAGGAAACATTGTATTTGCCAATTTTCGCACGGATCAGAACAATGAACGAACACTTGAGATCATGATAGACTCCCTGCTATAAATAAAATAAAAACTCAACTGGATAGACATGCGTATTCTGTTTTTGATGATACTAATCCAATGTTTTCCGTTTTTAACCGTTGGTCAAAAAACTTTTGTTGTAAAGGGAACAATTCTTAATTCAAGTGTGCCCGTGAAAGTTTTTTTGATGTACAGGAACGGCCAAGCTCCGGATTCAACACTTTTAATAAATGGGAGTTTTTCTTTCAAGGGAAAAATCACAAACCCTTTTAAGACTTCCATTTACACCCAAGAACTGAATTCAAAAGAACAATACCCAAAACGTGAATACGTTGAACTCTATATAGATGAAGGTCTTACGGAGATAACAGCATTAAAATCATTAAAAAATGCAGTCGTCAAAGGGGGGCGTTTGCAGAATGAATTCAATGAATTGCAGGATTCTTTGAGCTGGATAAGACAAACCTACGATCATCTCTCTGCATTAATAAGAACAAAAGAAATTGACGATACAACCAAGAGGAGATTGAGGGCAAGCTATAAATCATTTTATGGCCCTTTTGATTCAATTGAAAACAGGTTTATCGCAAATCATACTTCTTCAGTTGTTTCATGGGATATCGTAGCCAATAGAGGGATTATTATTGATCCTGACGAGCTCGAACCCATTTTTAATATGCTGAGTGAAGACTTGAAAAAAAAACCCGCTGCAGTTGATTTGAAAGAAAGAATTGAAACAGCAAAAAAACTACGGATCGGAAATACTGCTATTGACTTTACAAGCTTTACCCCTGAAGGTAAAGAAGTTTCATTATCGTCATTCAAAGGAAAATATGTACTTGTAGACTTTTGGGCGAGTTGGTGTGGTCCCTGCAGAGCCGAAAATCCATATATGATCAAGGCATATGCCAGTCTAAAGGGGGATAATTTTGAAATTTTCGGTGTTTCCCTCGATGATGACAGAATCCCATGGCTGAAAGCGGTTGCAGATGACAAGCTACCATGGATGCAGGTGAGTGACCTAAAGGGGTTTAGCACTGTTGCAAAAACTTACGGTATTCGCGCCATTCCCCAAAATTTATTACTCGACCCACAAGGGAAAATCATAGGCATCAATCTCCGCGGAGAGACCCTCACCGAGGAAGTGAGAAAAAGAATGGTCCAGTAACAAAATGTAAAAACCTCCAGTTGATATGAGAAGACTAAATATCATAGTCCTATTTCTTATTTTATGTGTTACATCTTTCGCACAAAAAAAAACGTTTAATTATTCGATAAATGGGTTTATTGAAGGGCTTAATAATGACAGTTCCACACTGTTGATCCGTACATATGACACACAGGGTCTGCTTAAGGTTGACACCCTTTTTTCTGTTGCTAAGAATAGTCAATTTTCATTTAAAGGTAAGAGCATCGCCATACGTGATGCTTCTATCCGCTTAGGGGGGGTAAACGCGAGAAGAAGTTTATCCCTTTTTATAGAGGAAGGTGTAATAACCCTAAAGGGGAAAATAGACTCGCTAGATTATGTTTCTGTTACTGGAACCCCCGGTAATGAAGAATATATGTTGAATAAAAAATCAGAGAGTGAATTGTATAGTAGGATCTCAGCTTTAGTCTCGCAGATAAAAGGATTGGAAGCGAATAGCGATAAAGTAAAAAAAATAGAAACTCAGGTGAATTTATTGCGGGATTCAATAAAGCAACGAAGAATTGGCTTTATGTCTACACATAAAAACTCTCCTGCAAGCGCCATATACCTATATGTATTGCAGGATCAACTATCAATTAATCAACTGGAAAGTATTTATTCCGGCCTCTCGCCTAGGATAAAGGATCTTGGCTATGTGAAAAATATTCCTACAAAAATTAATGCAAGAAAAAGTTCTGCTATTGGAAATATTGCCCCCGATTTTACCGCAACTGACATCTCTGGAAAGCAATTCAAATTATCTGATTTCCGTGGGAATTTTGTGCTGCTTGATTTTTGGGCAAGCTGGTGTGTCCCCTGCCGTGAGGAAAATATTTATCTTAAAGAGGCCTATAAGATCTACCATGACAAGGGTTTTGTGGTCATTGGTATTTCATTGGACGACAAAAAGGAGAAGTGGGTAAAAGCGATTATGGAAGATAAATTGCCTTGGATACATACATCTGAACTTAATGCATTTGAAAACAAACTGGCAAGGCTATATGGCGTGCAGCCCATTCCCGATAATTTTTTATTGAATCCCCAGGGAGAAATAATTGCCCGACAATTGAGAGGTAATGCTTTGTCAGACATTTTAAAAAAGGAAATAAAATAAACACCAATCATCACCAACAAACGCTGCTATGAAATATTACTTATTGATCATAATGCTTATCACGGGACAGTTAACATTTGGCCAATCAAACAGTTTTACGATATCCGGCAAAATAAAAGGCCTTGATGCAACTAAAATATTCCTTATCATCTTTGATGACGCATTTAAGAGTGGTTACAGAAGGGATTCTATAAAAGTCGAAAACGAGGCCTTCTTCTACACAGGTGAGGCAGACAAGCTCATGTATGTATCTATCAGCCCCAATATGGACAAGGTTGTGAAAAAAGGTCCTGGCGGGGGATATTATCCTGCCAAGTCTTCTTCAGTTCAATTGTTTGTTTTCCCTGGCGCAAATATAAAATTGGCTGGTAAGATTACTGATTTTGTCGATGTATATCCATCAGGTGACAATATCAATAATGACTTTGCCAAGCTCAATAAGAGCATCTACCCACTGATGAATCAAAGTGTAAATGTATCCGTTAAAATTTCAAATAAACTGGTAACAGATTCTACCATTATTAAGAAGATGAAAGACACTGCTGCATTATTGGACAAGCAGGTAATCGCAATAAAAGAAAATTTCATCAATGATCACCGTTCATCTGTGGCGGCCATCTGGCTGCTTTCAGACATGATGATCCGATCCCAGCTGTCTAATCAGTTGGCCACAGCATTCTTTGGGAAAATGAACAAAGAAAAACTGGTTGATGTTTCTTTTTATGCAGATGTAGCCAAACGAGTGGATGGTTTTACATTGACAGCAGCTGGCAAAACGGTTCCGGATATAATTTCTACCAATACCTATAGCGGAAAGAAATTTGATCTTTCATCACTACGTGGAAAATATGTAGTGATTGACTTTTGGGGTACCTGGTGCGGGCCTTGTATCTCTGGAATGCCTAAAATGAAAGAATACCTCGATAAATATCAAGCTAAACTGGAAATTTTAGGTGTGGCATCAGAATCTGATAAGGGGGAGCGTTGGAAAAAATTTCTTGACGAAAAACAGCAATACCAATGGCATCACGTATTAAGTACAAAAACGGAAGACTACATATTAAAATTTAGTGTAGCTGGCTTTCCTACTAAAATAATTGTTGATCCTGCAGGTAAAATCATTGGCAGGTTCGTTGGAGAAGACGATGAGATATACAAGAAGCTTGATGATCTGCTCAAATAAACAATAAACGTTATCATTTATAAAATATCTTTTTCTTTGTTAATCAGATTCTTCCACGAATAGAACCCATCTCCAAATTTTAAATATATAACAAGCATTATAAGTATTGTTACAGCAAATGCAATTTCGTTGAAATAGGAATCACCTCCTGATTTAATTAGAAATATAATTGCAGCGATTATTATTGGTATTTGTATCAGAATTGCAGTTCTGGTATATATGCCAATAAGGATGAAAAATCCTCCTAAAATATGTATGAAGGGGATCAATAAATTTAAAAATGTAAACTTCTCAAGTATAGCATTTTTAGAAATCAATGTTTCAATAAGTACTTTATTGCGAATGAAGCTTACTCCTTTGATGAATAAAGTAAGTCCTAAAATAACCCGAAATACCAGTAATATTATTCGATTGTTTATTTTTGTCATGATAAATAGTTTCAATTACTCCTGCCATCTTTTCCCGATAAATTTATCTTAATGCATTGCTCAAAAAAATGATTCAAATCATTGATGTATAAAAAAGATGAATAAAACGGGATTCTGTTCTACTTTTGAGAGAATTCAACTGCTCAATGATTTATCTGCATAAAATTTTACCGGCTTTATTTTCCCCCTATACACTTTTCTTTTTATGCATTATTGTGGGGCTGGTCAAAAGAAAGT
>CANHSD010000015.1 GCA_947463105.1 Chitinophagaceae bacterium | reverse complement strand
GTTTTGAAAGGAATGCCGATAACCTGAAAAAAATATTTCTTGCTGGGGTCCATCAGCTTCGAAGGCTCAGTTATATTAAACCGCAGAACCCCATAATCGGTAGTCAACCAGGAACCATAAAATCCTGCTTTTTTACCATTGATGATGATCGTTTTTTTGTCTTGGCCATCCAGCTGCAGGTATAATTTTCCTTCGCTGCTTTTCAATTGTTGAGGCTCCAGGGATTCTATGGTCAAAGGGGCATTCTCATACACATATTGGTCGAGAAAGCCGTCTTCCAGGTAAACAGGAGCATACAACCGAAAGTTTTTTACCACCGTTTCTATAACCGGTCTGGATTTCAATACCTCTATTTCATTTTCTATGATTTTTTTTGAACCCATGAGGTTCAGGGACTCCATTATCCTCGAATCATCATTGCCTTTTTTTTCATCCTTGATGATCAATGATGCAGTAGACTGGTATTTTTTTGGTGTAATCTTGAGATAGGCAAATACAGCGCCCATTGACAATATGGCCAATAGCAGAAACATGGGCCAATATGGAATATATTTCGCCAGCAATTTGCTGAACAATGTTTCATTGTTTGTTTGCATGGTTTCGTGAGGGGTGTTCATCGGATTAAAATATTCTATCAAGTACAATAACTACCACAGACAAACCCGAAAGCAAAGCAGGCAACAATTGTCTTCCCCTGCTGACACTGGCAAGCTTGTTCTTGTTGGGCTCAACATATACGATATCATTGGGCTTGAGGTAATAATAGGAGGAATTCAAAAATTCAGCCGTATTGAGGTTTATCCGTTTAACCACCTTCTTGCCATTGCTTTCCCTGATGACCAATACATTGTCTTTTTTACCATAAACCGTGATATCGCCTGCCTGACCAAGTGCCGTCAGCAATGATATTTTTTCGTTGGGAACGGGAATAACCATGGGGCGACCCACTTCGCCAATTACCGTAACCTCAAAATTCAAATGCCGAATACTTACAATTGGATCCATAAGGAGCTTCTTTTCAACTATTGTATTGGCGATCTTTTCTTTCAGCGCTTTCTTTGTTAATCCTGCGGACTGGATATTTCCGAGGATGGGCAACTGAATGAATCCTTCAGCATTCACAAGATATCCGCTTGGCTGTGTTATATTGCCATTTGATGTATTGATGTTATTTGATTGGACATTGGTTGTATTGAAAATCGCAGAAGCTTCAGGATTCAAACTGCTGATGGAGATACTCAGGATATCATTGGCCTGGATAGTAGTTTCAACTCCAGCAATACTTGCATATTCAGTTTCCCTTGCGTTGTCGAAATACCCTACATTTTTTGTACTGATGCAAGAGCTTACCATAACCACAAGTATTAAAAGAAAAATTGTCTTGGCAATTGATTGATGCATCAGCTTTGATTTTATTTTTGGCTTAAGCAGTGACAACAATTGGCCGATTGCCGGACCGGGTTCCCACTGTTTTTATTGAATCAAAAATATATGTAGCATCAAGCAATAAACATGATCCCATTGGTCTTGCAGGATGATGAAAATCAGTATTTTACAAAAACCCCCGTCAATAAAGGATTTCCAGAAATTTTTTATTCAATGCATGAACAGTGAAAAATACCTAAATGCATGAACAAGGTGCCCATTATTTACAGGAAAGTATTTTAAGGAGAGAAAAGAAAAAAAGGAATCCAATCTACCAAAGGATTCAATACTGCCACCTGAATAATCCTTTTATGTGTTATTCTTGAATAATCTTGACCGTTTTCGTTCCTTTTGACTGCTTGATTCTGTAAGTAAACGTCAGGTTAATCTGCCTTGGATTGAATCGGCCATACCCATCAAAGTAAAAATTCTGTCCCTGAAATACAGTTCTTGCCTTTCTTGAATTAAAAACATCAAGCACATTGAAATTCAAAGTGCCCCTTTCTTTAAGTATATCTTTACTCACAGAAAAGTCTGTGTAGAACATCGACTTTCTTCTCCCCTGAACTGTTTTCTGTGGGGCCTCATAATTCATTCTCAACTGCAGGTCCAGGTTCTTCTTTAAACTGAACCTTGAGGTTTGTCTGGTAAACCAGCTATAGGTTGTGGTCTTGTAATCGGGCAAGATATTGCTGCCATCGATATTGGCATGAAAGAAATTGAAATTGAAATCAAGCTTCCACCATTTATAGGGAGTATACCCGCTGGTAAACTCCAGACCAAATGCCGTTTCTGACATTAGATTCTCTGGCTTGGTAATGGCATTCCCCATGCCATCGACCGTTCTGATTCTTTCAATCCTTCCTTTGGTGCTTCTGTAATAAACAGATGATGTAAACGCCCCTTTATCAAAAGTCTTGATATGACCAATCTCATATGCATTGCTGAACTCAGGATCGAGGTCAGGATTGCCTGCAGAAAAATTTCTACTGTCAGAGAAAGTGGCATAGGGGCTGAGGTCGTTGTAGAATGGCCTTCTTACCCTTCTGCTATAGCTCAGTTGTATGCCATTTTGCTTTTCAAGGTCAAACGTAAGGTGCGCACTGGGAAACAGGTTGACATAATCGCGGGGATTTTTTTCCTTTGTTTTTTCAAGTGTAGTAGTAACATCTGTCCATTCAGCCCTTAACCCTGCCTGATAAGATACCCTGTTTGTCTTGTTGCCAAGGATGCCATAAGCACCATGTATGTTTTCATCGTAAACAAAAACATTGTCCAACCCGGGAAGAGCCACAAATCCACCACTCAGGTTTTGCTGTGAAACAATAAAATCATTGACCATGTTTCGGAAACTGCTCCTGATGCCTGTTTCAAACTTTCCTTCTTTGCCGATAGGCTTAACATAGTCCAGTTGTAAAAGCCACTGCTTTTCAAACTCGTCGTTGACAGATGTTTGCAGGATATTTTTTGAAAGGACTTCTGTTGCGTTGGGTTTAAAATGGCGTTCTGTAAATACCTGATCGGAGTTTTCCCAATAATCAAGGTACTTCACCTCTGTAGTCAATTCATGACCCTTCTGCTGAAATGTTTTTTTATAGGTAACGGTCACTTCTGAGTTGGGCTCAACCTCATCCTCGTCTTGTGTTCTTTTTACAAATCCTACCAGGTTGTTATCGTTGTTGATGTAATCCTCATATCGAATGTCACGCAAGCGATTGCCCTGGCTTTTCCTGTAGAGATAAGCGGCAGTAAGCACAGATTTTTCGTTGAAAAAATAATCCAATCCAGCCCTGATGTTGTTGTTGAGGCCCCTGAACTTGACCCTGTCATTCTGCTTGAAAATAAAAGTTGTATCCTTGGCATAGGTTTCTTGAAACAATGACCCTTTGCTGGGTTGCATCCTGTAGGCAATGCCGTAGTTGACAAAGAAGTTGATGTTCTTTTTCCTGTAATTGAGGTTGGTGGCCAAGCCGAAATTGGCTGGATTACCTGTGATGACTTCTAATGAACCATTGAAACCCTGCCTGCGGTCTTTTTTAAGCACAATGTTGATGATTCCAGACATGCCTTCAGCTTCATATCGGGCAGATGGATTGGTGATGAGCTCAACCTTGTCCACCATGCTGGCCTGAAGATTCTGCAATCCACTCCCTCCTTTTATGCTGACCAAACCGGAGGGCTTGCCGTCAATCAGGATTCTTACATTGTCGCTACCCCTGAGCTTGACATTGCCTTCGGGGTCTACAGAAACAGAAGGAATGTTCATGAGAATGTTCATCGCCGATCCGCCGGCATTGGCAAGGTCTTTTCCTACATTGAATATTTTTTTATCCAAAGACAACTGCATCGAGCTCTTTTCTGCCTGAACAACAATCTCATCCAGGGTGTTTTTGCTTAGCGAAAGTTTGATCAGGCCAAGATTGACAGTTGATTGATTGCCAATGGGTGTCCATTTCGACTGGTACTCTTTGTAGCCTGCATAAGCAATGCGAAGCTGATAATTTCCCTTGGGCACGATGAGAGAAAATCTTCCTTTTTCATCGGCAACTATACCATTGATGCTTGTGCCCTTTCCTTCCCTGAAATATTGAACTGTAGCCGCTGCAAGTGCTGCGCCAGAAAGGGAATCAACAATGGTTCCACTGATGGTTCCTGTAGTGCTTTGTGAAAAAGAGAAAAAGGGTATCAATAGAAAAGGCAATAGCAGGAGTAATCTCATCTTATTGAACATAAGGGTTAGATGCCAAATTAAGGATTTTCTGGCAAGATGTCCCTTCTTGATTTAGTATGAATGCAGTCAACGCGTAACACCAGCAGGATACCTATTGCTTGATCATCCTAAGCATTTTAGGATCGCCATTTTCCATTGTATACCTAACCGTATAAATACCTTTTGTGAGATTGCTGACATCAACCTGATTGACACCAGTTTTGAGTGGGATTGTCATGACAACCTTGCCCCCAAGGTTCACCACCTGAATCTTTGCGTTGCTGTACCTGGACATGATGTTGAATGTATTTGAAACAGGGTTAGGCCAGATAAAAAGATCATCCTGTGCATCCATATAGAGTTTCTTTACCCAGGAGTAACTAAACTTTCCATCAATGTCCAACTGTTTGATCCTGAAATAAGTCAGCCCTGTCATCTTTTTGATAAAGGTGCAATCATAATCCTCTTCCCTGTTGGTGGTTGTTTTGGCAGGAATGTATCCAAGGTCTATCCAGGCTTGTCCATCATAGCTCATTTCCACATGGTATCCCATGTTGTTGACTTCATCAGATACCTGCCAATTGACAAAAACCTGGTTCTTGTTGTTGGCTTTTACCTGAAGCCCAATCCAGCGGACGGGCAATACAGTTAAGACACAGAGCTCAGTAAGAATGAACCTGGCATTAGGTGTTACAAAAGAGCCCTCCCGAACAGTTACATTAAAAGTTCTATTGGCAAGGTCGGGATTTTGAGCAGTATTGACATAATGCAGTGAGTCCAGCAACATCTCTGTTTGGGCTGTCGTCAATGTGCTGGAAGATTTGGAAAAACGCAACGTACTTATCTCGCCGGAAACAGATTTTTGAACCACAAAATTCACACCACTTAGGGTGAAATTTTGGCTGCTGCTGCTGCTGAAACCAAGCTTGATGCTGTCGCTTGCCAGAGCATTGGATCCTTTTGGAAAAAAAGCTTCAGCATTCCCATTGAGAATAGAGGCGGTACTGAAGCTGATGATCAACTCATCAACAGTTCCGGAAGAGCCTGTCAAATTGATAATACCTGCTCCTGCGCCATTTGTCAACCGCTTCGCATCACCACATATGGTAACCTGGTTGTCTACGCCTGAAGTTGAGGTATTGAGATCAAGTACCGGGGTGCTTGTGGTGACTCCTGTCCAAGACAGTCCATTGCCAAAATCAAGGAAAAAATAAGCTGCTCCAGACCCCAGGGATCCAACCTTGATGTTTAATTTACTGATTTGTCCATATTCTACCTGAACCCGGTGTATAGAATCTGTTACAATCGCATTGTTGTTTGTTGTATTGGAAACGAACTTGGTAAGCCCAGATACGGCATTATATGAATTGTTGATGTTTGTACTTCTGCTTACTGTAAAACTGGAGAACCCACCAAACTCATTGAATTGGTTGGAGTTGATGCTTCCGTTGCCATCTATATCATATGTATTGAGCCGTACATTCTGCAGAACAACTGGAGTACCGCTATTTGTGCTGTTGTTGTAACTGCCTCCAAGGATAAACTCAAATTCAAAATCACAGCTTCCCCCACCACTATTGAAGTTAAACGTTGGAGCAAAAAACCGGTCCTGGTTCGCAGACATCCCAGTACCTGTTGCAGAAGAGTAATCAAAAGGTATCGTTCCCCCTGCAGCACTACCGGGCAATTGAAAACTTCCATTGGTTATGGCTACAGTTCGAACAATACAATCAATTGCCTGCCCACCTATTGTAATCACATTTGTATAAAGGGTTACATTGCCTGCAGCAGATCCATCAGTACCGACTTTGTGTACTATGTTGGCAGCGAGAAAATGAATGTTTCCAAAATTGGCATTGAAGACCGCCTGCCCCTGGGAAAAGAGCACCATCAGATGGAGGATGAGAGATATCCCTACAATGCGGGGGATGTATCCCCTAAGGAGGATTGGTTTCATTGGATGTGGATTTTGCAGACCAATCGATCTGCAATCCATTTAACGAATCCTTAGACCGCAATATTACAATCCTAAGGCAGGAAAACTTAAAATTGCCACAAATGAATGTTTTTGACCAGGATTTGAACGTGTTTATACTTCAAAAGGCTATTCCATTCTCAGGAATACCTGCTTTCCTCCAACAATGGTCCTGAGCACCCTGACCTCCTTAATTTTTTCTGGGGCAATGGTCAAGATATCCTCTTCCAGTACGGTAAAATCTGCATAAGCCCCTACCTTCAGGATACCAATTTTCCCATCAAAAAAAGAACCATAGGCGTTGCCTGCGGTATAGGCCCTGATGGCATCTTCAACCGATATTTTTTCTGCAGGATACCATCCGCCTGGATTTTTGCCATCACCCGTAATCCTGGTAACCGCACTGAATACGCCATACATCGGATTGACAGAAGCAACAGGCCAATCTGAACCAAAACTAAGGTTAACACCCTTGTCAATCATGCTCCTGAAGGCATAGGTTCCTTTTAGCCGGTTGGTATCAAGCCTTTTATAGGCCCAAATGCCATCATCGTACATATGATAAGGATGCATGGAAGCAACAACCCCTTGGTTGGAAAAATTGGCAATGGCATCCTTGCTGACATGCTGGGCATGTTCAACCCTGAAACGCCTGTCCCGCGGGCCATTCAGCTTTGCAGCTTCTCCGTAAACAGAAAGGATAAAATCATTGGCCCTGTCGCCGATGGCATGCACGGCAACATGCAAGCCGGCCTTGTCTGCCCCTGTTACCCATTTCCTCAAGAGATTGGTATCGGTAATGTTCAGGCCGTGCGAATGGGGATCATCCAGATAAGGCTGATGAAACCATGCGGTGGTTGAACCCAGGGATCCATCTACATAACCCTTCAAGCCACCCCATTTCAACATGTCATCACCTCTGCCGTTTTTTTGGACAAAACTGTCCAGCTTTTCCCAGGTAGCCAAGGGTACAAAGGAATACATTCTCAAGATCATCCTGTCCGTGCCAACAGCCCTTCGGTAGGTTTCCATATCGTTCCATCCACCATAAGAACTCATGTCGTTTACATGGGTCACCCCTCTTTCAACAGCATACCTGGCTGCCGCATCAAAATATTGATCCAATTGGGCTTTTGCAGGTTCAGGGATAACCCTGTTGATCAGGCTCATGGCAGCATCCTTAAAAATACCTGTAGGCTCACCCTTTGCATTCTTTACCAATACCCCTCCGTCTGGAGAAACAGTTGACGCATTGATACCAGCCAACTCCATGGCTTTTGAATTGGCAAATGCCATATGGTTGTCATACCTGGAAATGAACAAGGGATGGTTACCTGTAACCGAATCAATCCATTCTTTGCTGGGCAATTCACCACCCCAATTCTCATGATCCCAACTGCCTTCCAGCACCCATGAGGAATCAGGATGTGTATCACAAAATTCCTTGATCCTGTTGATGAATTCCTGGCGGGACATGGCATCTTTCAACTGTACACTGGCGAGTGCGTAACCGGCAGAAAGAAAATGGGTATGGTTGTCGGTAAAGCCCGGAAGCAGGCGCTTTCCCTGAAGGTCAATCAGTTCTGCCGCTTTGAAAGCAGAGGGGTCATCCCCCACATAAACAATTTTGTCCCCTTTGATGGCCATGACAGATGCCGTTGGATTGCTGCTGTCACCGGTCCATATTTTTGCATTGATATATACCTTGTCTGCCTGGGGTTGGCTACAGGCAATAGCCAATATGGTAAGGAACAGCAGGTAGAAAAACTGTTTCATCGGAAATAATTTGGCGTAAAATTAAGCTATCAGATAGTATGTATTGACTAATTTTAAACAGACATTACGATCAATGCATTGATGATTCGATACTTTAAACAACTATTTTTTCCCATAAACAAACAACCATTGCGCAAGTACAAGACATATGGCACTGCAGTATTGATGCTACTGGTGGCGGCTTGCTCCAAAGAGGTGATTGAACAATTCGCAGGGTTCAAAACCCCCTATTATTTTCCAGCCACCACCTATGAATTCAGCAACAACCATGTAAGCAAAGCAGGGTTTGAACTGGGTAAAATGATTTTTTATGATTCAACCTTATCCATTGACAATTCAACCAGCTGCGCTTCCTGCCACATGCAGTCTTCCGCCTTTACCCACCACGAACACAGCCTCAGCCATGGCCTTCATGGAAGCCTGACCAGGAGAAACGCACCGCCCATCATGAACCTGGCCTGGAGCAATTCTTTCATGTGGGACGGAAGTGTTGACAAGCTGGACCAACAACCGGTAAAACCTTTTACGAATAGTCTTGAAATGGGAGAAACAATGCCCAATATCCTCAAAAAAGTCAACCGATCGGGCATGTACAGAAGCATGTTCAAAGAAGCTTTTGGCACTGTGGTAGCCACGGAAGATCAGTTGCTGAAGGCCCTTTCTCAATTCATGGTAATGGCCGTCAGCAACGAAGCAAAATATGACAGCGTGAGAAGGAAACAGGCCAGTTTCTCAAGCAATGAACAGGCTGGCTATGAGATATTCGTACAAAAATGCAATGGATGCCACAGTGAGCCCCTGTTTACTGACAACAGTTTCAGGAACACAAAACTTCCGCCAAACGAACTGTTGGATTCAGGACGGTATGTTGTTACCAGAAATATCAGCGACCTCTACCGGTTCAAGGTGCCGAGTCTGAGAAACCTTGGCTATACCAAACCCTACATGCATGACGGTAGATTCAGCACCATTGATAAGGTTTTGGACCATTACAATGCCAATCTCTTCAGCATCAGTGCAGATGAGCGCAGCAAGCTTAAGGCTTTCCTGTTGACCCTTGATGATAAGGTTTTCGTTAGCAACCCCCTTTTTGCAAAAGGGACGATGACCCACTGATATATGATGAAAATACCCATTGCAGGATGTTTTACCCATGATTTTGAACAGCGATGCTTCAATGCACATGAACATTTTGGAGCGGTTTTGTAAACTTAGCCTTCAATCAAACAGATATTTTGGGAGTCATTTCGCTTGAGGGAGTTAATATCCAGCACTGATTGCCTTTATACATCTCAAAGGAAATGCTTCCAGATTTCAAGAATAAAATAAATTGCTGAGATAAGGGTACCAATGGCCACAACACCTGTAAATACCATAAGACCGAAAGAATATCTATTCAGGTCGTCTTCGATTTTTTTGATGCGGGCATTTTCCAATTTTTCTTGTACACTTTTTTCAGCATAACCGCCATTCCCTTCAAACACAATACCCTCCAATGAGATGGTGAGGGGGTCAATACTGATGATGTACTTGTCAATCAACAAATGATGAAAGAGCACATTGATTTCCCATTCCTTTATACTATATTTTGCAATAACCATTTCGGTCACCATTTCCTTGGTCGTTTTTGGGGCTTCCTCCTGATAAAAATTAACCCCAGCATTGATATTCTCGTATTCATTGATCAATGAAAAAAGAATAAAATCCAACTCTATGATATAATTTTTTGTCATGAAACAAGGTATTTTAACGAATCAGGAATTCATTTTTTACTTTTTGTATATCAGAAAAATCTCCAATCATCCTGATTTCTGGCAATGGACTTTTTCTTACCAATAGAGGGACGGCAATGATATTTTCCCTCTCTACTAATGCTGGATTTTTATAAATATCAAATAAATGCAAAGCATAATTATTTTTATAATGCCTGTCAAAAATTGCTTTTGCATTATTGGCTGCCTTTAAAGAAATGGGTGTATCCCCAGCAAAATATAACTCAAATATGAATTCATTTTTTTCTCTTTTTCTATTATTGATATTGAAAACTTTTTGAAGGTTTATCATCTGATTTTTTTCTTGGGTATTCGTTAAACTTTGACCAGAAATTGATACATCTTATTTTACATCTCCATCTTTAGAAAACTGATGTTGAATGTTTTCTGCACTTCCGTTTTGTTTGCTTTCTTTTTCTGCGGCTACCCTTTTAGACCCTATCAAGATGCCTTGTTTGTTTCTTTTGATTGGGATGAGGTTTATTCCGGTCGAAGAGATGACAAACTCCCTGACTTCTTTTGAATGGTCCATGCCCCTTGATTTCATGACATACATGCTCCTGTTTCGTTCTCCTTCCAACTCCAGGTCTTCAACCATGATCCAGGTATCTACCATTGATGAAATGCCTTCATCACTGGGGTTCTGGGAAATTGAACCGATAGTTATTGCCGCCGAAAACATGACGGTAACTTGCTTTGTCTTCAGATAATCAATGAACCTCGTAAGCATGCTTCTTACATCACTGTTAGGCCCCTCGGTCATCAGGTTGGTGATCGGATCAAGTACAATAACTTGAGGCTTTAAGCTCTTTATGATTTCTTTGATGGCCATAAAATGCAATTCAAGGTTTTGCAGAGAAGGCCTGGCAAAATAAAACTGCAATTTGTTTAATGCAACATGTGGTTGAAGGTTCAGGCCAATCGATGACATGTTTCTGATGATCTGATTGGGGGCTTCTTCAAATGCACAAAAAAGACATGTTTGGTTGTTATTGCAAACATCATTGGCAAACGACGCGAGCAGGCTTGATTTTCCAGTACCGGCTGTACCCGAAACAAGAATACTGCTTCCCAAATAAAAACCCTTGTTGTCAAGCATTTCATCCAGCTTCTTGATGCCTGAGGAAATGCGTTCGGTACTTGATTTTTGTTGAAGGCCCTGGCTGATCAGAGGAAATACAGTCAACCTGTTTTCGTCAATGGTAAATGGATATTCATTTAATGCATGGGGTGAGCCCCTGAATTTCAAAACCCTCAATCTTCTTGTGCTGATTTGGTTGGTTATCCTGTTGCTTAACTCTATGACGCAATCGGCAATCAGTTCTTCCAAACCCATGCGTGTCAAGAAAACGTCCCCCAATTCTGCGGTCACGATGGCTGTAACCTTCTTCTCTTTTAGCCATGAAAAGAGTCTTTTGAACTCTGAACGCAAAATATGCCTGTCCAAACTTGCAAAAAGAGTATCCAAAGAATCAAGCACCACCCGTTTGGCATTCACCTTGTCAATGGCCTGCTCAAGCCTTAAAAACAAACCATCAATTTTGTAAGTGCCCACTTCTTTGCTGATATTAGATCCAATTTCCAAATGCTCGAGATAAATGCTATTGTTTTCAATGAGCCGGTTGATATCGTATCCAAGAGAAGAAACATTCTCCAGCAATTCATCCGCTTTTTCTTCGAAAGTCATGAAAACACCAGGCTCATTGAACATTTCAATCCCATTGATGATATATTCCATTGCCAAAAAAGTTTTACCACTCCCGATGGATCCAACCAATAGGGTTGGCCGATTGAGGGGAAGCCCACCAAAAGTAATATCATCAAACCCCTTTATTCCTGTAGGAGATTTCAGCAATTTATAGTCTCCAGAAGACCGTTTTTGATCAACTGCTTTATTTTGTATTTTCCTTTCCATTGTATCCAGGTATATTTTTTGTAAAAAATGCAGGCTTAATAATCTACAATAGTAGTGCCTTACAGATTCGAAAAAGATGATGCATCATCACAAATGAGCTAACGACGGTCATGCCCTGTTCCCAACATTGGATCCATGATTTTTTACGTAGTATTGTGAAACCATGACAAGGATACCTTTTGATGAAATGAAGGCCACCATCAAGATGGCTTTTACCCTGGCGGGGATGCCAGAAGACAAGGCAGAAATTTGTGCAAGAACGCATGCCGAATCCAGTATGGATGGCATTTATTCTCATGGCCTGAACCGTGTTGAACGTTTTGTTGATTACATCAGTAAAGGCTGGGTAGATGTACATGCTGCACCAAGCCTTGACCTCAGCCTTGGTGCGATGGAAGTATACAACGGCAATCTTGGTCCAGGCATCACCAATGCCATTTTTGCGATGGATAGGGCTGTTGAGCTTGCATCAAAAAATGGGCTAGGGCTGGTCAGCTTGAACAATACCACCCATTGGATGCGCGGCGGTGCTTACGGATGGCAGGCAGCAGAAAAAGGGTTTATCGGCATTTGTTGGACCAATACAGAGTCCTGTATGCCCGCTTGGGGTGCTACTTCAGCTGGGATTGGCAACAACCCTTTCATCATGGCTGTTCCCAGAAAAGAAGGCCATCTTGTATTGGACATGGCCATGTCTCAATATTCCTATGGCAAACTTGAGGTGACCAGGCTCGCCAACAAGAAACTTCCTTATCCTGGAGGATTTGACCAGGAAGGAAATCTTAACGATGATCCCGCTGCCATTGAACAAACAAGAAGGATTTTGCCCATGGGATACTGGAAAGGTTCAGGGTTTGCTATCATGCTGGATGTGATTTCCAGCCTCCTCTCTGGCGGACTGACTACCGCAGGCATAGACAAAAAAGCCCTGGGCAGCTGTGGCAGCTGTTGTCAGGTTTTCATCGCCATCGATCCCTTGAAGATCAATACCCAGGAAATGATTGACCATGCGCTACATGAGACGGTGAACCAGCTGAAGACATCTGTTCCAGTGAGTGAAGACGGTGAGATACTGTATCCCGGCGAAAGGTCACTCAACGCAAGAACAGAAAACAAGGCATTGGGGATTCCTGTAGACGATGGGGTCTGGAACAAGGTGAAAGCACTGGCAGGGCTGATTTGCTAGTAGATTTTCAGCATTCCAAAAAGATGTCACCACTTTACCTCCATGCCAAGAACAACCTGCCTGTCAATGCCCACACGAATGCCCTGGGGCCTTCTTGAGGCAATGTACCTTTCATTGGTCAGGTTTTTGACGGCAAAACTGAACAGGATTTGTTTTTTGGGAAGCCTGGCAAATGCAGACAGGTCAGTGATATAGCGAGATGACAATAGCCCATTTCTTCCATCTGCACTGGCAGCAACCGTATTCAGCTCATCAGCAAACTGTTTCCCAACAAAATTCCCAGACAACCTGATGCCGGCGCCTTTTGCAGACTCAAACTCAATTGAGTTGTTGACCATCAATGATGGCGCATAAGGAAGCTGGTTGTTTTTCACATTGACTTTATTTGTTCCTGTAACAATGAACCTGTTTGCGCTGAAACGGCTGTCAATCCATGTGGCATTGGCAGCAAAAACAAGGGAGAAACTTTTCTTCATCTGCTTTGCCAGGTCAAAAGATGCCCCTGCCTCTATACCGAAATGCCCGGTCTCTCCTCCATTTGCCAGGCCTGTTGCGTTGGCATTGCCCGAAGATTGTGAAACCGGTATGATCTGGTTTTTGAACTCCATGCTAAAGAAGGTAAACTCTGCCCTTACAACATTTCCCAGCAAGGCCCTAATACCCAGTTCACTGTTCCAGCTGTCTTCCTGTGCGATGTCCAGGGCTATGCCCTCTGAAGTGATGGCATCCTTGATGCGTGGAGGGGCAAATCCACGGTGGATGCCTCCAAACAAAGTGACCCCTTCATCCAGGCCATAATTGAATCCCCATCCTGGAATAACGGCCATCAGTTTATTGGAGGCCACTACATTGGTGTCTGCGATGGTGGTGGCGCCATTGACCATGAATCGACCCCTCAAAATATTTCTGCTGTAATCAAAATTTTCAACCCTTAGGCCAACATTGATCTCCAGCTTTTTTGTGATGGCAATTTTATCATGCACATATAGGCTGACAGCCCTGCCTTTTCGCTGTTCCACATCCCTGAGATTACCGCCCACAGCATCCGGTTTGCTGCCTATCAAAAACTGTTCATTGGCCCTTTCTGCAAGCAGCCTGAGGCCAACCTGCAACAATTGTTTTTCTGTTCTCCATTTGAGCTGGGACTCAATCGCGGCAACATCAAACTGCCTGTTCCTGTGACCATTGGTTTTGAGCATATAGAGCGCGCCACCTGGAACAGTTGGATCACCCCAAACAATTCCTGTCCGGTTGGCAGCAGCTGCAATGGTACTGAAATCCTGCCTTCTCCAATTCCTGGTTGTAGTGTATCCAAACAGCGTGTTATGCCATTGCCATTGACTGGACAGTTTATATTGGTGGGTGGCAGAAAAATGATAGCGTCTCACCGGCAGCAGGT
Source organism: Chitinophagaceae bacterium (assembly GCA_947463105.1). Classification (GTDB taxonomy): domain Bacteria; phylum Bacteroidota; class Bacteroidia; order Chitinophagales; family Chitinophagaceae; genus Pollutibacter. The sequence goes on along the minus strand of CANHSD010000015.1, from coordinate 6,435 downwards.
CGTTGGGTGCCATCCGCAGGTAATCCTGTCCACCTTTGTCATACATGGTTTGTGTAAGGCCTATATAGGTTGAATTGGACAGTTCGTCGTAAAGACCAAGCTTGATGCCAATTTTTGCTTTTTCACTGAGGGCAATGCTCATCTTCGCAGCAATATCATGAAGATTAAACCTGGTAGGACCTATCTTGTCTGCCCTCTTGTTGAGGTAGCTAACCAAAAATCCAATTTTATCGATCTTATTTCCATAGCTGGCATAGGTAGATACAAAGCCTCCGGTACCGGCCTTGAGCCTAAGGGTTGATGATTCTTTTTCAGGAGGATTGGCGGAGATAAGGTTGACAACTCCACCCGTTGTTTGAGGGCCAAAAAGAATTTGACCACTTCCTTTCAATACTTCCACAGTTGTCATTTTATCGATGGGAGGAGTAAAATAAAGCTCAGGCTCACCATAGGGATTCAGTGCCACAGGAATACCATCTTCCAGCACCAGCACATTCCGGCTCCGGTCAGGATCCAGCCCGCGGATACCAATATTGAGACGCAAACCAGCACCCTCCTCATCCACCACATTCAGCCCGGGTATTTTCCTGAACAACTCGTTGCCATGAACAGGTGCTATCTTTCTGATGCTCTTAAAATCAATCACTGCAACCGAGCCCGGAACCTTTGAGAGTATCCTGTCTCTTTGTGTCAGGATCTCAATCTGCGGCATGCTTTGTTCTTTTATTGAATCCCCGCGGGCATCAAATTCCTGTGCTAAAACCATCCCCGAAACCATCCCCATCATGCACAACATCGCCCATTTTTTCATCCACTTGAATTTTGAGCTGCAAAGATTAATCCCTTGCAGAAGGTTGTATTCCGAAATAAGGAAAAGTGATTTGCGAAATACGAAAAACAAAAAATCGATACCCGGTAAAGGGTGACCAAGGTCATCTTTTGCGCCAACATTCAAATCTACCTTCGTCAAAATCAAGGCTATGTCAACACACCATCAAATCATTGTTATCGGCGGAGGCAATGCCGGCATCTCTGTGGCTGCTCAATTGTTGAACAAAAACAAATCGCTTGATATTGCGATTGTTGAACCCTCAGACAACCATTATTATCAACCCGCCTGGTCCCTTGTTGGTGCAGGTATATTCAACAAGGCCAAAACGGTTCGGAATGAATCCTCAGTTATTCCCGAAGGCGCAAAATGGATAAAAGATGCGGTATGTACATTTTTGCCAGAGATCAATAAAGTTAAGCTGGGCTCAGGCAACCAACTGCACTATGATTACCTGATTGTAGCCCCAGGCATTCAATTGAATTGGGGTGAGGTGAAGGGATTGAAAGAGAACCTCGGAAAAAATGGGGTTTGCTCCAATTACGACTTCAGGTATGCAGACTATACCTGGGAGTGCATCCAAAAAACCAAATCCGGAAGGGCCATCTTCACCAACCCTCACACTCCGGTGAAATGTGGCGGCGCACCCCAAAAAATCATGTACCTGGCCACAGATTATTTTGCCAAACAAGGCATTGCTGACAAAATCCAGGCAGAAATGTGGACTGGCGGAACGAGGGTTTTTGGTGTTCCAAAATATGAAGAGGTATTGAAAAAAATCATCGAGAAAAGAAAGATCAAATTCAGTTTTTTCCAGAAACTGGTTGAGATTGATGGTGAAAACAAGAAAGCAAAATTCATCGGTATTGGAACAGCCAATGAAGGGGTAGAAACCTGGGTTGATTTTGAAATGATCCATGTTACTCCTCCTCAATCCGCTCCAGATTTTGTGAAAACAAGCCCGATTGCCAATGGCGCCGGATGGGTGGATGTTGACAAATACACCTTGCAACACATAAAGTATCCCAATATTTTTTCTCTTGGAGATGCCTCTTCCCTGCCCACCAGCAGAACTGGGGCAGCAGTGAGGAAACAAGCTCCTGTACTTGTGAAGAATCTTTTTTCTCTTATGCAGGGAAAACCGCTGGAGGCCAAATATGATGGATATACCAGCTGCCCTGTGGTAACAGGATACGGCAAACTCGTTCTGGCAGAATTTGACTACAACAACCAGCCCACGGAAACCTTTCCCTTCAACCAGGCCAAAGAAAGATGGAGCATGTTCATGCTCAAGCGCTATATCCTTCCATGGCTTTACTGGAACAGGATTCTTCCGGGAAAGATGTAAGTTTACATCTTAACCCAAATTTGATTTTCATGAGGTCAATTTTTTCAACGCTCCTGCTGTTGGTATGTTCGTTCGCATCCGTATCCCAATCACGCATCAACATCATCCCCAAGCCTGAAAAACTGCAGGAGATGGATGGAAATTTCCCCCTCAACAACAACAAAATCCTCGTCAGCAAAGAGTTTCGTGAAGTGGGACTGCTGCTTGCAGACCTTATGCAGTGGAAAGAAAACAGGGTGATTGTTCTTCAAAAGGGAAGCATCCCCCCTGCTGGATCGATTGTCATTGAAAAAACCAAGGGAAACAAAAACGACAGTGCTGTCTATACCCTTGACATCAAGAAAAAGGGGGTCCGCATTGCAGCATCGGGCTATGCCGGCGCCATCAATGCCCTGCAAAGCCTGGCACAAATCATCCTTACCCAAGAAACCAAAACATCGATTCCCTGTGCTTTGATAGCAGACAAGCCAAGGTTTGGCTACCGGGGACTTATGCTGGATGTTTCAAGGCATTTCTTTCCCCCATCCTTCATTAAAAAAATGATTGACCTGATTGGTCTTTACAAGATCAATACGCTCCACATGCACCTTACCGATGCAGCAGGCTGGAGGATAGAGGTGAAAAAATATCCGGAACTCACTTCGCAGGCGGCATGGAGAACCAGTTATGGCTGGAAGAAATGGTGGAACAGTGATCGAGATTACGCGAAAGAAGGAGAAGCCAGTGCATACGGCGGTTACTATACACAAACTGAAGCGAAAGACCTGGTTATCTATGCTCAAAAAAGAGGCATCACCATTATCCCGGAAATTGAAATGCCCGGCCACTCCGAAGAGGTCATTGCAGCATACCCACAGCTCGGTTGTGTTGGTGCCAAAAAAGGCCAGGGTGAATTTTGTTTGGGCAACGACTCCACCTTTATTTTCATGCAGGATGTGATCACAGAAATGATAACCATCTTCCCTTCCACCTATATCCATATCGGTGGCGACGAAGCAGGAAAGGCGAACTGGAAAACCTGCAGCAAATGCCAGCAAAGGATCAAAGACAATAACCTGAAAGATGAATTTGAGCTGCAGAGCTATGCCATCAGAAGAATGGAAAAATTCATTTCTTCCAAAGGCCGTCAATTGCTGGGCTGGGATGAGATTTTGGAAGGAGGCCTGGCCCCAGGAGCCAGGGTGATGAGCTGGAGGGGTGAGAAAGGGGGCATTGAGGCGGCAAGAATGGGACATGATGTGATCATGACGCCAGGAGGCACCTGTTATTTTGACAAATACCAGCAGGATCCCTCTACAGAACCAGAAGCCATTGGAGGATTTCTTCCCCTTCAAAAAGTATACGAATATGACCCCATGCCCAAAGAGTTGGAGGCAGACAAACAGCAGTTCGTAAAAGGTGCGCAGGCAAACCTTTGGACCGAATATGTGCCCACCATGGAGCATGCGGAATACATGGTCTTTCCAAGGATCATTGCCCTGAGTGAAGCGGTATGGAGCGAAAGAAAAAACATGGAATGGAGTGATTTTCAATCCAGGCTTTCTCAGCATTTTAAAATGTTACAGCGCCTCAATGTCAACTACTGCCGTCCTTCAGACAGGGTAGAAATAAGGCCCCTGATTGATGCTTCAGCTGGCACCACCAACATCACCCTCAGCTCAGAACAATTCAAGCCTGAGATCAGGTATACTATTGATGGCAGCTTGCCCAACAGCAACTCAACCCTTTACACAGGGCCATTCGACATCACAGGATCAGCACTGGTCAAGACCGCTATCTTCAGAAAAGCAAGAATGAGCCAGCGTCCAGACACCATCGACATCAACCTGCACAAGGCGATTGGAAAAACAATCGTCTACAACAAAAAATACAGCAGCAGCTATGTGGCACAAAAAGAAGCAACGCTGATCAACGGATACAGAGGGTCGCTTACCTACCAGGATGGACAATGGCAGGGCTTTTTGAATGACCTTGATGTTACCATTGATCTGGGAAAGGAAGAGCCTTTGAGCAGGCTTCGTTCCACCTTCATGCAGGTCATCGGCCCCGGTGTGTACATGCCGCACTTCATTGAAGTAAGCCTGAGTGCAGACGGCACCAACTTCACTCCTGCCGGAAAGACCCTGAATGATGTTTCTCCAACAGATTCCAAACTCAGCTTCAAGACCTTTGAGGTAGACCTCAAAGGCAAGCAGGCAAGGTATGTTCGCTTTGTGGCCAAGTTGCAAAAGGGCTTCCTTTTTGCAGACGAAATCATCATCGACTAAAACTCCTTCTCGGCCATTTCACTTTGCGGCAAACTGATCTTCCTGTTCTTTTTGGACAGGTTGAACCCTACTGAAAACTGCAGCTGATCTGGCTCATAGATATAGTTGGTGGTCGTATAAAAATCCTTTCCCCAAGTAGTGATGCGCTGGATATTGGAAATTCCCAGGCCCATGTCCATGAACAACCATTGTGCCTGAAAGCTCCAACGGTTGTCTTTGCTTGTTTTTTTCACAGAAAAATTCGGTGTGAGGAATGCGCCATCTTCGCCCTGGGCAGTGGCCCTGAGCGACAGGTAGTTGATACTGAACTGCAGCTGCCAGTTTGCCTTCAACGCAAGGCTCTGCGTGGCATTGATGCTGTAAACCCAGCTGTTGTTGCTGAACGGAAGACTGCCATTGAACAGCGACCCACGGATATCGTATTTATAGACATTTCCCCCGACAATCATTTGCCAGGTCTTGCTGATGCTGTAGGTCAAATTGGCCTCTGCCCCTGTTTGCTTGGCCAGGCCTGCATTCGTGAAGATCCTTCCCAGGATGGTATCATTGTAAACCTTGTTGACCCTTTGGATGGGGTTTTTGGTGCGCTGGTGGTAAAGGCTCATCGAGAAACTTCCTTTGGATAATTTGTGCTCGACACCCAATTCCCAAATGCCGGTAAGCTCGGGCAACAATGCAGGGTCTCCCTGCTCAAGGGTCTCGGAGTGTTCGCGTTCAGGGAAAGGATTGAGCTCAAAATTGTTTGTCCGCTTGATACGCCGCGTGAACGATTGTTTCAGCACCACCTTTTCAGCGAGCGCATACCTGATCAGATAAGAGGGGAACAGGTTCAATAAAGGAAGCCTGTTGCCCGGCACATTGTCGGAAAAAGAAAGATTGCGGAGCATCTGCTCAGCCCTCAATCCGGCCTGGTAACTCAACCTTCCTTTGGCATTGCCGTACTGCACATAGCCTGCATGAATATTGTTGCGCACAGCCACCTGGCTGCTAAAAAATGGATCCTTGGCAAATTCCTGCATCCCCAAGTTCTTGTACCGGTAAAGAAAATCACCCAGCTGTTCATCATAGCGAAACTGGTATCCAGTTTGCCAAACCCTGCTTCCTTTTTTATCGGTCAAATCCGCTTTCAGGCGGTAGGCATGCAAGGGGTTGGAACTGGGATTGATGGTTTCCTGTATCATGGTTTTCAAACCAGGATAGCTAAGGTTTTGGTTGGTGGTCAGCGATTCCAGATCAGCCCCTTCGTACTGCAATGAAAGGGAGAGTTGGGTGGAACTACTGAGTTGGTGTGTTGATCCGAGGCTCGCCAGTGTAAAGACTCCTTCCTTTTCTGCAGTGTTCTTGTTGAAATAACCGAATGATGATTGCTGTCCGGTCTGCAGGTTTTTCCGGCTGATGTTGTAAAGCAAATCAGCCACACGGGTCTGGTATTTTTTTCCCATGTACACCGAAGCTTCAACCCTGTTGCGTGCATCCAACTGCATAGCAGCAGCAAATCTTCCTCCAACATTGTAGCGTTTGAAACTGCGTTCTCCATTGGAAGGAAATGATGTGAATCGATTTCCGATGGTGGTGTTCACATCACCTTCGCGGTATCCCGCCATGTCATTCCTCAGGTAATTGAACCCTGAACTCAACTCCAGTTTGCCTTTTTGGTATCCAAGGGAAACATCAGCTGCATGCCGCTGCGGTGAAGTATAGCGTTGATTGTCGAAGTCGTTGAAGGGTGGTGCACCCAGCATCATATTAGACTGTACCATCAATCCTTTTTCTGGAGCCGATTTTGTGATGATGTTCATCACGCCGTTTTTCCCGTCTGCATCGAAGCTTGCACCCGGGCTGCTGATCATCTCGATGCTTTCAATGGATGATGCTGGAATTTGGGCTAACACAAATGCCGGATCCCCCTGTGTTGGCCTTCCGTTGACAAGGACCTGAAAACTGGCGGAGCCACGGACATTGATTTCGCCCTGTCCATTGACAGTTACAGC
>CANHSD010000014.1 GCA_947463105.1 Chitinophagaceae bacterium | reverse complement strand
GCGTCCTACAAGTACAGGAATGATGTGTTGTTGATGGAACATTTGCTGCCAGTTGATGAGTCTTCCATTGTCGGTGCCGCCTATGCGATGGTGCACCCATGCAGATTTGAACGGTTTGGTATACCCGTGGTTAATGCCATGAAAGCCGGTGTGGCTGTGCTTACTGCAGAGAACAGCAGCATGGCTGAATTTACTGGCATGGCTGGCATGTTTTTCAACGAAAAAGATCCGCAAGACATTGGCGATAAACTCATCAGGATTTATAATGATGAGCAAATGAGATCTGAAATGATTGGAACGGGGTTGTTGAAATGACGGATGCCTTGTCCATGTGCAAACACAGTAAAAACATTTTTTAGTGGTGGTAGATTTTCAGATTGATCATCTTTTTCTTTGACCATTGTCATGGTTTAATGATTGCCCCGTATGTAGGTTTGTGATGTAATTAGTTTTAAACCAGCAAAAAAAAAAGATCATGGAACCGACACAAAAAACAAGTGCAGAAGACTTTAAGATTTCCGGAAACTGGAGTGCCCAGTCAAAGCAACTCAAAGAAAAATACCCCCAGCTGACAGATGCAGATCTTAAGTTTGAAGTAGGTAAAGAGGAAGAACTGCTTACCAGGCTGCAAACCAGGCTGCACAAAAACAGGGGTGAAGTGATTGCTGCAATTGGCCACACCCGGTTACAAAAAGTATAACCAATTCTTGGGGCACCTACTTTACTCAATTGAATGCTTTAAAAGGGGCAGGTATTTATTTACCTGCCCCTTGTTTTCATCTGAATTTAATTGATACACAAATAATAATGAAGAGACTCGCTCAAAAATTATTGTAACTGGCTTATTGATATGTTGCAGAAAACCCTCAAGGAAAAGCTTTACTGTTTCACCTCAAGCAGGTACTTTGTCAGGTGCACCAGGTCTTCCTCTGTCAATCCCAATGAGACTGCGTTGGGCATGATGGAAGATTCCTGCTTTTTTCTTTTGGTTACCGATTCAGCGGGTATTATATGTTTCTTTCCAGACAGATCTTTGATCACAACGTTCTTGCCATCTGCAACCAGAAAGCCATAAAAGGATTCTCCTGTTTTTGTATCAATAATCCAGGGTTCATATCCAAATACAATGGAGGCATTGGGATATTTGATTGCATTGATGAGGGAGGATTGGTCCAATTTTTTTCCGATAAATGTCAAGTCAGGACCAATGTCGCTTCCAGCAGCCGAAGTTTTATGACAGGATGAACATTTCCCCATGAAAATATTTTTTCCTTTCGCAAAATTGGCTGAAACCTTTACTCCAGCAACATTTGACATGCCCACATCCACTGGTTGGTTTTTTTCAGAGAATAATTTCTCTGCCCTTAATCGATTGCCCAGATCTGGATTTTTAGTGAATCCTTTGATAACACAGGATTGGATGTCGGCGGGGACACTATTTGTCTCGCCAAGTCCTAACAATATTCTTCCTCCCACTTCGTCATTTGCCATTCTTGTGGCTGTTCTGCATCGGTCATCAACTGAAATATTTGTATTCAGGATTCGTTCTTTGGCCGCAACCATTGAAGCTAGATGCCGCTCTTTTTTTAAATCAAAGCCAACCGTTTTCCAGTCGAGTAAATCAGCCCAGTCGTTTCCCTGCCTGAAGGCCAGCCAATATTTTGCCTGGTCAGCAATGATTTTGCTGGAAGTGCTGGAAAGTTCCAGCATCAGTTTTGCAGCCTTGGCATCATTGATGAATGCGAGGGCCGTCATTGCCCGCTTGCGCTCTGTCACAGGGATAGAGGGGCTCAAAATCCAGGCTTTGAGTTTTGGAACAGAGGATGCAGGGTGTAACCGCCAAACCAATCTTGCGTATGGCTTTATCCATTGTCCGGTTGCGCTTTTAAGTTTGGCAGTATATTTTTGGGTTATGGTAGCATAGAGTTCTTCTTCATGGTGTTCAGCGATGATGCCAATGGTCTCCAGCAAGTAGTCATCGTTGCCATCATAGCGATTGATGATGCGCTCAATCAATGCTTTTTTTTCAACCCAGTTGAAGTCCCGCAGGGCAATGGCCATTTCACGGTCCAGGAATGAATTTTTTCCCATCTGTTGGCTGATCAGTTTCAGGAGTTGGGATTTTGTAGCCGTTTGACGCAAAGCCCTGAAAGCAACCACACCCAAGCGGGTATCCTTTCCCGCCATCCATTGTTCCAGAGTTTTTTTACTCACACTGTCTGTAGTATTGAGCAGCCATGCAGCCCTTGCATGGTGATAAGGATTCTCAGATGACAGCAATGTAGTCACCAATTTTTTTGTGTTTTCACCGAATCCCAACGCTCTTGCATGATCATATCCGAATGCCCTTACATTTATAGCAGGACTTTTTAGGGCTTCCAGCAATCCATCTTCAGTATTGAAATCAATCGATGGAGCCGTTGGATTTTTTCCTTTGGGTGTAATCCGGTATATTCTTCCGTATCCTATGCTGTCTTTCATTTGATGCCCTCCAACAACAGGATCATACCAGTCGGCAATGTACATGGCACCGTCAGTACCCATCATGACATCGCTCGGGCGAAACCATTTCCGCTTATCTGATTGATGCCCTTTGTCATTCCAAACGTACGCCTCATTGTCCTTCGATAGCGATGTGATGAAAGTACTCCGTTTTCCCTTCAAATCAAATCCACTGCCTTTTAATTGAGGTTTGTATCCAAACACCAAATTTCTTCCAGCGTCTGCACTAAACAGCATTCCTCTGTATGCCTTGCCCAGACCATCTCCTTCATTCAACACCACTCCAGTTGGAGATCCAGCACCAGAATTGTCTCCAGCAGGCATAACGCCTGGATCTTCCTGATGCCAATGCGCAGTAAACATGTCTTGACCCGGCCGCTGATCCGCCTGCCAGAACCGGCTGCCATCTGCACTAAAATAACCAGCATTACCTCCTTCCATCAGCCAACTCACCCTGCATGTAACCACCTGGTCATCATTATCGTTTTGCCACATATCGCCGTACGAGTCAACATAGGTTTCATAACTGTTGCGGAAACCATGGGCAACAGGGCGTAATCCTGTTCCATCTGGATTGATTTCCAGCTGAACGCCGCCCACCCATATCCGCCCATCATCACTGACCAATGCAGCCTTGTTTTTGTTGTTGTATGGAGTACCTCCATTGTATAAACTACCTGATCGAAGCGTCCATCCAGACTTGTCTGTTACAATATGCGGTCCAGCATTCCCAGTATTGAAACGCCATTTGCCATCCGGACTGCCAACAACAGCATGCAGTGCATGATCGTGGTCGAATCCTCCAAAACCAGTCAACAAGATTTCCTTGTGGTCAGGCTTGTCATCACCATTATCATCTCTGTAAACAATCAAATTCGGGGAGCATGAAACAATGACCTTATTGCCAATAACTGCTATGCCCAATGGAGATACCAGGTCACGGTCTTCTGTAAAAACGGTTGATTTGTCTGCTTTGCCATCATGGTCAGTGTCTTCAAGAATGATGACCCTGTCGCCCCTTTCATGGTGTAATGACCTGGTTGAATCGTTGTTGAAATTTCTATAATTAACAGCTTCTGTAACCCATATCCGACCCTTCGCATCTACATCCATGTTGGTTGGATTATATAACATGGGACTCTCTGCCCAAAGGCTGACTTCAAGGTCGTCGGGGAGGAACAATCCGAGATCATCCAGCAAAGATTTTTTCTGCTTGAGATGCAAAAAAGACATGAGCATGCAAGCTGTTATGGCTAAAATGAACCATGAATATTTCATGAACTTAAACTTATTTGAAAGTACTTCTAAGAAAACCCAGGTTGTGCTGGTATGCTTGTATGAGATCCATGTTGCGAGGCTTGGCCCATTCGATTTGCATCCATCCATCACCATGATACCCAATTTCTCCCAGTGCATGGCCAATTCCGTTCCAGTCCATTGTGCCCTCGCCCAACAAATATCCATTCTCTTTCATGTGAATTTCACAGATATTGTCTTTTCCGAGCAATTGGATTTCTTTTACAACATCATTTCCTGCATCTGCTGCATTCCTGAAATCATAATAAACCTTTACTGCTTTTGAGCCAACTTTATCCATGATGTCAAGGTGTTCCTCTGCTGTGAGATAAGATTCAATCCCAAGGGTAATACCCATTTTTTCTGCTTTGGGAGCCACCATTTTCAGGCGTTTCACTACTTCTGACTTTCCTGCTGGATCATTGCGGAGATCGCCCTTGGAAAAGAAAGCCAACAGGATCACGGTCACTCCAAGATTTCTGGCAACATCGATGCTGTCCCATACCCATTCCTCAGTACGAGGATCCGATTTATAAGGAATCTGGTTGAGTTCACCGATGCCAAGGCTTGAAATTTTGACACCTGTTTCCCTTGACATATTGATGTATTGCTGTTGCAGTTCCTTTTGCCTTAAGTGCATGTTGTTTTTCAGGTTCCCAAGGCTTACCTGCAATCCATCCAGCCCGATATTTTTGGCCAACTGAAGCCCTGTAACATCAGCAGTTTTGCCAATAGACCAGTCACAGGCTCCGATGCGAAAATGTTTTTTATGCAGGAAGTCCCAAAACGAACTGGAGTGGATGGTTGTAGCACCCATCAGTCCGACTCCATTGCGGATCAATTCTCTTCTTGTAAGCATTAAAGTAAATATTGTTCAGGAAAACAGCTCTAATGAAGTTACTCAATTGTAAGTAGAGAAAATTGGGTTTACAATACTTTTTGGTAAACCATTCAATTTCCATTTGATCAGGCATGCGCAAGCCAAGCATTCCCCTAATTCATTAACTTTGCTACCAAATTGAATCAATGACACAGTCCACCATAGCTATCGATGTTACCCTCGACGACCAGAAAATTCCCCATCAGATCCTTTGGAACGCAAGCCAGTCCTCTTCTGAAGAAAAGCAGGAAGCAAAAGCGATCATGATTTCTTTCTGGGATGGAAAAGAAAGGGCCGCGCTCCGCATCGACCTCTGGACCAAAGAGATGATGGTGGATGAGATGGCAGATTTTTACTACCAAACCATGATGACCATGGCCGATACTTTTGACCGCGCCACCCACCAGCAAGAATTGGTAGGCGAGATGAAGGATTTTGCCAAACAGTTTTATAACAAATTCAAAAAATCAATGCAGGAACAACAACAAGGTTGATTGCCGGATATTGAGGACCAAGACAAACCAGCCGAGGTATACACTTCAACCTCCCCAGCTTTCGGCAGGTTTACCAACCTCTGGTTGGCAAGCTCAACCTCTCTAAACCTCCCTCAACCTCTCTAAACCTCCCTCAACCTCTCTAAACCTCCTTCAACCTCTCTAAACCTCCTTCAACCTTTAACACTATGTCACTCGAACAAACCATCAACGACAACCTGAAAAAGGCCATGCTGGCCAAAGACGAAAAAGGCCTCCGCGCGCTGCGTGCCATCAAAGCATCCATCTTATTGGCAAAAACAGCCGAAGGTGCTGGGGAAACATTGTCAGAAGATACGGAAATGAAATTATTGCAGAAGCTCGTCAAGCAAAGAAGGGATTCCATCGACATATTTGAGCAGCAGAACCGTGCCGACCTTGCCCAAAAGGAAAAGGAAGAAGTGGAGGTTATTGAACAGTATCTCCCGAAACAACTCGATCCGGCCGAATTGAAAACCATCATTGCGGCCATCATCAGCCAACTGGGGGTAACCAATATCAGCGGACTCGGTCAGGTAATGGGAGTAGCATCCAAACAATTGGCTGGCAAGGCAGACGGGAAGGCCATTTCCGCCATCGTAAAAGAGTTGTTGACACCACAATAGGGCCGATCGTTGACGATGGATCGCCATTATTAATGAGCTCTCTTTTCAACCTCTTCAACCCCTTCAACGATGGTAATAGACATCCTCCTCCTGATTCTCCTCGTGCTGGCCCTCTACAAAGGATGGACCAAAGGCTTCATCATGGCCATTTTTGTGTTTGTCTCTTATTTTGTGGCCCTGGCCCTGGCATTTCATTTTTCAGGTACGGTTGAAGGCTATATCAGGTCGCAGTCCAGCAGCGACAGCAAATGGTATTCGTTTTTGGCTTTTCTTTTGGTTCTGATTGCAGGAATCATTGCTGTGAGGTTGGTTGGAAAACTCATCGAAAAATCAGCTGAACTCATGTTGCTGGGCCTGGTCAATAAACTGCTTGGCATCCTTGTGATGGCCATCATTTACATTACCTTTTATGCAGTCACCCTTGTCTACTGCAACCGTTTCGGCCTGGTGGGAGATGGGCAGACAATCGACTCCAGATCAGCCAGCTACCTCATGAAATACGGCCGTTGGCTGGTCTCACATTTCAGCGAATGGATGCCTGCGCTCAAAAATTTGTTTAATGACGCTAAGGGTTTAGTTAAACAAAAATCATGATGATCATACGGGAAGCCCGCCATTTCCCTTCATGTAGTGGGTTATATCAGGCATTTTACTTTTCTTTGTCGGAGTTCTACGCTATTTTACCATTTTAATATCCTGTTTCGGAAAGATATATGAGTCTACCATATGAAGTCAAAGAGGATGGAAAGTTCAAGTTCATTGAAGAAGGACAGGGTGAACCCTTGATTCTTCTGCATGGATTGTTTGGTGCCATGAGCAATTTTGCAGGCATCATCAACCATTTTCGCCATACCCATCAGGTTATTGTACCGCTTTTGCCCTTGTTCGAGCTGGACTTGCTGCACACCACAGTTGGCGGTTTGGAAAAATACCTGACCAAGTTCATTGATCACCGCGGTTACAGGGGAATACACATGCTTGGCAACTCATTGGGAGGCCATGTTGCACTGGTGCATGTGCTGAAAACTCCTGCCAAAGTAAAATCGTTAATCCTTACCGGAAGTTCTGGTCTTTTTGAAAATGGGATGGGCGATACCTATCCCAAGCGGGGAGATTACGAATACATCCGGAAGAAAACAGAAATGACTTTTTACGACCCCAATACTGCGTCCAAGGAATTGGTGGATGAGGTATACCAGATAGTCAATGAAAGGATGAAGACCTTGAAAGTCATCTCTTTGGCCCGGTCCGCCATCAAAAATAACCTTGGAGATGAGCTTCGCCAGATCAAATTGCCAACCCTGCTGATCTGGGGAAACAACGATAGCATCACGCCACCATTTGTTGGCCGTGAGTTCAATAAATTGATTCCACACAGCGAGTTACACTTCATTGACCACTGCGGACATGCCCCCATGATGGAGGTGCCAAACGAGTTTAACGTAATTCTTGCACAATTTTTACAAAAACAAGAGACAACTGCAGCCAATTAAGAGTAATATTGGTCTATCAATATAGAATATGACCTACTGCAGCCAACTTCTTGAATCTACCATGATCACCGTAGACCTCCACGACTCGGTCAGTCATGCAATGGAATTGATGGATGAAGCCAAGCTCGAACATCTCCCAGTATTGGATGGTTTGCAATATCTTGGTATGGTTGCATTTGATGAATTGGAGGATTCGGATCCCAATGCAGAGGTCATTTCCATCCAGCATCGCTTTATCAAACCCTTGGTGCGGACAGGAGACCATTTTCTGCAGGCCCTCCGGGTGAGGTCAAAGTTTTATGTCGAACAGGTTCCTGTGGTCAATGAAAAGAATGAGTGGGAGGGCGTTGTTGGAATGACAAAAATGCTGGATCAGATTTCCCTTTTGGCTGGTGTTTCTGAATCCGGATCAATGCTTGTGCTGGAAATGCCTGGACAGGACTATTCGCCAGGAGAAATCAACCGCCTGGTAGAGTCTAACGATGCCATGATCATGCAATTGAATTCCATCCAGGATCAACATACCGGAATGATGCAGGTTGTGCTTCGCATCAACAAGGAGGAAGTTTCTGATGTTGTTGCTACTTTCCAGCGGCACGAATACAACGTGCTTTATTACTATGGGGATGAATCCTATGATAATTCCTTGCAGAATAACCTGGACCATCTGATGAATTACCTGAATTTGTAAGCCTGCACTGGGCGCTAACTGATCAACCCCATGATAATCCTGCGGAAGTTTTTTTCGCTACTGTTTCTCTTCAATTGTTCGCTGCAAGCGCAGGTTCAATCAGGTATTGAACACCAAGATGATGCCGTCTTGAAATCCTCACATGTCATCATCCGGAACTTCGTCATTCAGGGAAACAAAAAAACCAAACCCTATATCGTTGCAAGAGAGCTGGTCTTTCAAAAAAATACTCCCTACTCCATTTCAGACATGCTGGCCGGATTGCAAATGAGCCGTCAAAACCTCATGAATACAGCGCTTTTCGTTGACGCCAGCGTAAGCTTCACCAATTGGTACAATGACTCACTCGATATTTTTGTTGATGTAAAAGAGCGTTGGTATTATTTCCCGCTACCTTATCTCAAGCCTGCAGACAGGAACTGGAATGTTTGGTTGAATGACTTTGGATTGAATCCTGACCGCTTGAACTATGGACTGAAATTTTTGGGAAAAAATATCACCGGGAGAAATGACAAGTTAAACGTATGGCTGGTCAATGGCTATACCCAGAGGGCAACCCTGAAGTATTACAATCCATTTTCTGACAATGCTCTCCGGCATGGATGGGGATTTGATGTTTCCTATTCCCGCAACCGGGAAATCAACCACAATACCATTGACAACAAGCAGGCATTCTACAAGGACGAGAACAAGTTTATCAGAAAACAGGTTTATATTGGAGGCGTTTACTCTTATCGCAAAGGCTCAATTGCGCGGCATTACCTGAAACTAGGGTATCAGTTGGAATCCATTGCAGACACAGTCGCAGCCTTGAACAGCAACTATTTAGGGTCTTCAGCAACCAAGGCTTCATTTCCAGAATTGCGGTATACCTACCAGTATTATGATGTCAATTATATCCCATATCCAACCAAAGGGAAAACCATTGAAATAGAGTTTCTGCGCAGGGGAGGACTCAACAACAAGATCAATCTTTCACAGTTTTTCATTCATTTCGGCAAGTATTTTCCTCTCCCCAATAAGTTTTACTTTAACACCATCGCAGAAGGCCATATAAGGGTTCCGTTTGATCAGCCTTATCTCAACCAGTTCATGTTAGGATACAACGATGCCTATTTGCGTGGATTGGAGTATTATGTGGTGGATGGGGTTGCTGGAGGATTTGTCCGCAATACGGTGGGGAAGGAGTTTTTTTCCTATAAGCTCAAGACCGGTCTTCGCTCCAAAACCTATGCAGCCATTCCTTTCAGGTTCTATCTCAAAGCCTATGGCGACCTGGGATATGTCTACAATAAAAACAACCATAGCCTCAATTTGCTGAACAACAAGATGTTGTATACTGGCGGCATTGGCCTGGATATCATCAGTATTTATGATGTGGTATTGCGCATTGAATACAGCTTCAATCAGTTGAACCAGAACGGGCTATTCGTGCACAAGGCAGATCCAAGAAATTAGATAAAAATTCCAGACAATCCTATCGACCAAACATTTGTTACTTTTGTAACATCATGAAAGTAGCCATATACAGTAGAGGAGGAGAAACCGTTCAGGCCCAAGACCTGATCAACCTCACCGAGGCATTGCTCAAGGTCGGCATCTCGCCTGTTATGTACAGTGCACTAAAATACCAGTTCCAAAATGAACTTTTAGCACGCTATGCCCAAACCTCAGCGCTTCAGTCCTTCACTGATGCCAGCGATCTTGATGAGTCTTTTGATGCCTTGATTTCGCTGGGAGGTGATGGCACACTGTTGGACACGGTTTGTCTTGTGCGCGATAAAATGATTCCTGTATTGGGTATTAATTTCGGCAGGCTTGGATTTCTTGCAAGCCTGGGCAAAGACAATATAGACGAAGCCGTCCAATCGCTAAAAGCAAGAAGCCACGTGCTCGACAAACGCGGTTTGTTGCACTTGGATGCCAGTATCCCCTTGTTTGGCAAGGAGCCCTTCGCCCTGAATGAATTCACCATTCACAAGCGCGAATTCTCCCCCATGATCAAGATACATACCTATCTCAATGGGGAATTCCTCAATACTTTTTGGTCAGATGGATTGATTGTTTCTACTCCAACAGGCTCGACAGGCTATTCATTGAGTTGCAATGGGCCAGTGATTTTCCCAGACAGTGAAAGCTTTGTGATAACGCCCATTGCTCCCCATAACCTCAACATCAGGCCGATTGTGGTGCCCAATCACCATGTCATTTCTTTTGAGGTAGAAGGTCGGGTGGATGATTTTATTTGCACCCTGGATTCTAGGAAAGAACTGGTAGACAAGAGTGTTCAATTGGCCATCAAAAAAGAAAACTTTTGTTTTAACCTGGTCAGGCTCAATGAAAACAATTTCCTTAAAACCCTCAGGGAGAAACTGACCTGGGGTTTTGACACGAGGAACAGGTAGATATTTATGGCTCCTTTAACGCAAAAGAATTCCAAATCGGGTTATTTTACATTGTCATGCTGAAATTCCTTTCCATCCTCATCTTAACAAGCTGTTGCGCTGTGCAGTCATTTGCCCAGAAAAATGCCATAGTGCAAGAGGGGGAACTGGGGATATCCATTGGCGCGGCACAGTATTTTGGCGACCTGAACAACCGAAACGATTTCAAGCGATCCAAACCCGTGCTGGGTTTGTTTTTCAGGAAACAATTCGGAAATTATGTTGCCCTGCGCTTGAGTGGACATTATGCAGAAGTGGGTTATGCCGACGCTTTCAGCAAGATCGAATTTCAACAAAGAAGGAACCTAAATTTTCGTTCAGACATTTGGGAAATGTCTGCACAAGGAGATTTCAATTTTTTTGAATTCCTCCCCGGTAATCCTTATTACGCTTTCACGCCATACGTTACGTTGGGTGTTGGAACTTTCAATTATGACCCTTATACCTACCTGAATGGTGAAAAATACTACCTGCGGAAATTGGGAACCGAAGGGCAGGGCAGTTCCTTGTATCCAGACAGAAAACCCTATAGCAACCAGGCTTTTTCTTTTCCTCTTGGGATGGGCATCAAATATAACCTGGGAAAAAACATCAACCTTGCTTTTGAGGTTTCACACCGATTTACGACTACAGACTATCTGGACGATGTGAGCATGACCTATGCCGGGGAAAATATCTTTCCAGCCCAGGTCAATGGGAAAACCAATCCTGCCTATCTCCTGCAAGACCGATCGTACGAAACGGGTACCCGCATCGGCGTAGCCGGAAAGCAAAGAGGGTTTAGCGAGCAAAAAGACCAGTTTCTTTTTGCCGAATTGGCTATTTCCATCTCATTCACCTCATATAAGTGTCCAAAACCGAACACTCCCTAAAAAAATGTACCTTTGCTCCCCATGTCATTAAGAGCACTGATAGACAATGAACGCGTTCCCAAGCATATTGCCATCATCATGGATGGCAATGGCCGTTGGGCACAGGAGCAAGGCCAGGACAGGCTTTTTGGTCATTTCCATGGTGTGGCCAGCGTTAGGGATATTGTGGAAGGCAGTGCTGAGCTAGGTGTGAAATACCTTACGCTCTATGCATTTTCCACTGAAAACTGGGATAGGCCGGAGCAGGAAGTTACCGGTTTGATGGAGTTGCTTGTTGAAACCATCAGAAAAGAAGTACCCATTCTCAACAAAAATAACATCAGGTTGCACGTGATTGGCGAATTGGGCATGCTCCCGGACCATGCCAAGAATGCCCTACAGGAAGCATTTGATCTCACCGCGCAAAATACTGGCCTGAATTTGGTACTTGCCCTCAGCTACAGCTCACGTTGGGAATTGGTCAGTGCAGTGAAGAAAATAGCCGAAGATGTGAAGGCCGACAAGCTTGACCCGTCCACAATTACCCAGGACACCCTCCAACAATATCTTTCTACTAGTGAATTTCCTGATCCTGAACTGATGATCCGCACCAGCGGTGAATACAGGATCAGTAATTTTCTGCTTTACCAGCTGGCATATGCAGAGCTGTATTTTACCCAAACACGATGGCCAGACTTCAGAAAAGAGAACCTTTATGAAGCAATCCTTGATTTTCAGAAGCGTGAAAGGCGTTTTGGAAAGACAAGTAGTCAGATAATTGACGGTTTAACAAACAATTAGACAAAAACCCGTTATTTTGCCCACCGAAATAAAGAACTGGATGAAGAGGATTTCTACGCTGTTAATTTTACTGGGTTTACTTGTTTTTTCCGACAGCGTTGTTGCTCAAAACGATACCCTCCCAAAAACTTCGGTTGACCCGGCGTTGTTGGCTATTTATACTGCTAAATACCCCCGTAAATACACCATTGCTGATATTCAGGTCAAAGGAAACAAGGCCTTTGATGCTGCTATCGTTGTATCTGTTTCAGGAATGGCAGTAGGGGATGAAGTGACCCTACCCGGAGGGGATGTATTTGCCAAGGCCATTGCCAAGCTCTGGTCTCAGAACATGTTCACCAACATCAATGTATACATCACCAAGCTGGAAGACAACAATATTTGGGTAGAAATCGATGCAGTGGAAAGGCCTATGTTGGCTGATTTCAAGTTCAGGGGCGTTCGGAAAACAGAATCTGATGAACTGAAAGACAAGGTGGGATTGTTCAAGACCCGAGTTGTCACAGACAACATGCGATTGTCTGCCAAGGAAAATATCGTCAAGTATTTTATCGATAAAGGATTCCAGGGTGCAGCGGTGGTCATCGATGAAACTCCTGACCCCAACTCTCCAGAAAAAGTAATCCTCACCTTTAACGTTCAAAAAGGAAGCAAAGTCAGGATTTCTGATATCCATTTCTTTGGCAACAAGGCGGCCAACGCCGTTCAACTTAAAAAGAAATTGAAAGGCACCAAGGAAACCACCAGGATTACCCTTTATCCTGATAGTGCTGTCAGTCCATATGGAGAAATTCCTTCTACTTCACTCAAGGAGTTCATCCAGGAAAAAGGTTACCTGCATCCCACCAAAATCAAGGATTTCATTGATCCATGGTTCAGGTTCAAGCTCTTCTCTTCTGCCAAGTTCAATGAGAAAAAATACCTTGAAGACAAGGAAAAAATCCTTCAGTTCTATAACTCACTTGGCTACAGGGATGCTGCCATCGCTGCAGATACCCAGTACTATGATCCCAAGGGACGCCTCAACATCTCCATGAAAATGGACGAGGGCAGTAAATATTATTTCGGAAAGATGACCTGGAAGGGCAATACCAAATACCCAGACAGCATCCTTAACCTCCTGCTCGGCATCCGCCGCGGAGATACCTACAACCTGGACGTGCTGAACAAGAAATTGGGAAAGCAACTCTCTCCTGAAGGAGGGGATATCAGCTCTCTTTATATGGACGATGGGTATCTTTTCTTCTCCGTCAATCCGGTAGAAACCTCTGTTTACAACGATACCATTGACCATGAAATCCGCATCACGGAAGGTCCCCAGGCAACCATCAAGAACGTAAATATTACGGGCAATGACAAGACCAAGGAATATGTGATCAGGAGGGAACTTCGTACGGTTCCGGGTGAGAAATTCAGCCGTTCAGACCTGATCCGTTCACAGCGTGAAATTGTCAACCTTGGTTATTTTGATCAGGAGAAGCTCGGTATGCAGCCCGTTCCCAACCAGGACGATGGTACGGTTGACATCAACTATACTGTTGAAGAAAAATCCTCTGACCAGCTGGAACTCAGTGCGGGATGGGGCGGTGGCATCGGTCTGACCGGTACATTGGGTGTAACCTTCAACAACTTCTCCATCAAGAATATTTTCAGGAAAACCTCCTGGGATCCTTTGCCTACGGGCGATGGCCAGAAACTCAGTCTTCGTTTTCAATCCAACGGAAGGTTCTTCCGATCCCTCAATTTCTCTTTCACAGAGCCATGGCTGGGCGGAAAGAAAAGGAACTCATTCTCTTTCAATGTATTCAATACCAAATTCACCAATGCGTACAACCCATACACCGGATTGTATGACAGGGCTTTTGCTGACTCATCTTTCTTGAGTACCTCGGGTGTAACCCTGGCATTGGGAAAGCAGTTGAAATGGCCAGACGATTTCTTCTCATTGGTTACTTCATTGAGCTATATCCAGTACAAGGCCAAGAACTATTCAATTTTCCCCTCTTTTTCAACGGGTATTTCGAATAACTTCAACCTGAAACTCGCCTTGCAACGTACTTCCATTGATCAGCCGATATTCCCGCGCAGCGGATCCAATTTCTTGCTCAGTGGAACCTTTACGCCACCATGGTCCTACATCAATGGTATCAACAAGGCGGATGTGTTCAAGTTGGTGGAATACCACAAATGGAGGTTCAACGGAGAATGGTTTGTGCCCATCGGTAAACCAGCCGGGGAAGACAAAACCAGGCAATTTGTATTGCGGATGGCGGCAAAATACGGTTTCATCGGCAGGTACAACCGCCAAGTGCCCATTTCTCCTTTCGAGCGTTTCCAGGTGGGAGATGCCGGTTTGACAAACAATTTCGGCGTGCTTGGCTATGATATCATTGCCCACAGGGGTTATCCGGTCTATGATAATTCTGATCCAACCATTAATCCTGACAAGCAAAATGCGCAGAACTATTTTACCATCTTCAACAAGTATACCCTTGAAATGCGCTATCCTTTTGTAACCAACCCTAGCAGTACCATCTACGGATTGGCCTTCTATGAGGCGGCGAATGGCTGGTATGAATTCAAGGAGTGGAATCCATTCAGGCTGAGGCGTGCAATGGGAGCAGGTGTTCGTTTCTTCCTTCCGATGTTTGGTTTGTTGGGATTTGATTATGGTGTTGGTTTGGACAGGATTACCAATACCGGAAAGCTTAAAGATGCAAGCCGATTTACCTTCATGCTCGGATTTGAGCCAGAATAACCTTGATGGCCCTTTCCTTGTGGGTGGGCTGATCATTAAAAAGCAAGTCATGAAAAAACTTTCGTTGCTTATTCTTTTTGCTGCAGTGCTTGGATTCACCGTTACTGCACAGCGATATGCCGTAATCGATACCCGTTATATCCTCAGCAAGTTGCCTGAGTATACTGAAGCACAGAAAAAGCTTGATGCTTTCAGTATCCAGTGGCAACAAGAGATAGACCTGAAGCAGGCCGCCTTGGATCAGCTTTACAGGAATTTTGAATCAGAGAAGGTGATGTTGAGCGAAGACCTGTTGAAAAAAAGGGAGGATGACCTGTTCAACAAAGAAAAAGAACTGCGTGACCTTCAAAAAAAGCGCTTTGGCTTTGAGGGAGATCTTTTCAAAAGAAGGCAGGAACTTGTAAAGCCAATCCAGGACAAGGTATACAGTGCAGTACAAAAATTGGCATCCGCCAGGCAGTACGACCTTATATTGGATAAAAGTGAAGGAATTACCATTATCTTTGCCGACCCCAAACTGGATAAAAGTGATGATATCCTAAAAGAGTTAACGGGGAAATAAAAAAAGCATATTTTCGAATAAACAAAAAACAAACAAGTAGCAATGAAACAAATCTTAAGCCTTGGTCTGGTGATGATCGCCTTGGTAGCATTCAATCCATTCCTCAATGCACAGAACAAAACAGGATATGTTAGCATAGACGAAGTAGTTCAGCTCATGCCTGATTACAAGAAAGCAACCGCTGAAATGGCACAGTTCGACAGCGCCCTGCAAATCAACTATGGTGAAACCTTGAAGGAATTGAACCGTCAGGACAGCTTGTTCAAAGTAGATTCAGTGAAGATGACCATGGCAACCAAGACTGCAAAGAAAGAGCAGATGAAGAAATTGCTTGTAGAACTTCAAGGATATGAGCAGAACTATCAGCAGCAAATGCAGCAAAAGCAAGAAGAATTGATGGCTCCTGTTGCCCAGAAAGCCAACCAGCTGATTGCTGATGTTGCCAAAGCCAATGGATATGGGTATGTGTTCAGGAAAGAAGCACTGGTTGTTTCACCTGAAGGTGATGATATCCTGCCGCTGATCAAAAAGAAATTAGGCGGTACTGTCGCCCCGGCTCCGAAACCGGCAGCAAAATAAAGGAACTGACCGAAACATTTGTTTCGGTCTTTTTTTGCCCTTGCTTTTCTGGCAAGGGCATTCTCGTGAATAAACGAAAGGAAAATGAAACAAGCCATCGGCATATTTGATTCCGGTCTGGGTGGGCTTACTGTACTGAAAGAGATTCACCAGCGGCACCCGGAGTATGACTACATCTATCTGGGAGACAATGCCCGCGCGCCGTATGGCCCCAGGGATTTTGAAACGGTTTATCAGTATACCCTTGAGGCCGTCCAATGGTTGTTCAACCGCGGATGCCCCCTGGTTATTCTGGCCTGCAATACTGCCTCAGCCAAAGCCCTTCGCAACATCCAGCAAAAAGACCTTCCCGGCATAGACCCCAGCAAAAGGGTGCTCGGCGTGATCCGCCCCACTACCGAAGTCATTGGCGATTATACGGAAACAAAACACATTGGCATTCTTGGAACCCATGGAACCATTGATTCTGGTTCTTATGTGATTGAGGTTGGAAAAGCCTTCCCTGACGTGCATGTTCACCAGCAGGCCTGCCCTGATTGGGTGCCCCTTGTGGAATCTGGCGACTACCTTGATTTTGCGATTGCCGACCCCATCATCCGGGATTGCCTGATCAAGCTGCTCGACCAGTCAGATGATATTGATACAGTCTTGCTGGCTTGCACGCATTATCCGTTGCTGTATCCCCGCATCCGGGCCATGTTACCACCAGACATTACAGTGGTTTCTCAGGGTGAAATTGTGGCCGACAGCCTCAGTGCCTACCTGAAAAGGCATCCAGAAATGGAAACCCGCTTGTCCAAGGGTTCCAGTTTAGAATTCTGCACTACCGGTGATCCTGAAACCTTTAAGCATGCAGCTGGAGCGTTTTGGGGGGATGAGGTGAAGGCGGAGGGAGTGGATTTGAAATAGTTGAAGGGGGTAGAGGTTTAAGTGGTTGAAGTAATTTTTTAACCTTTCTTCAACCCCTTCAACAGGCCGAAGGCCCCTTCAACCCCTTCAACGCACCTCGCTCCTTCAACCCCTTCAACTAGATTCACCTCTGTTAGCCTCTAATTCCACAACTATCTTCTATTTTTGCTTTCAATCTAAAAAAGTATTACTTTTGCCGTCCTTTCACGAAGCCTCGGTTGTGGTGACCCGAGGTAAATTGAACAGAAAAGACCGCTTCTCCCGGTCATTTATTCAACAACAAAGGAAATAAAAAGAATCATGAAACGTACATTTCAACCTCATCGTAAGCGCAGGAAGACCGTTCACGGATTTCGCAAGCGCATGGAATCAGCCAACGGACGTGCCGTATTGGCCAGCAGAAGAAAAAAAGGACGTAAGAAACTGACCGTTTCTGACGAAAGCAGATTGAAGTAATCAGGTCCGCCTGTTATTTTACATAATCATAGCTCCGGATTCAATCTGGGGCTATTTTTGTTATAGT
Organism: Chitinophagaceae bacterium; assembly: GCA_947463105.1. GTDB lineage: Bacteria > Bacteroidota > Bacteroidia > Chitinophagales > Chitinophagaceae > Pollutibacter. The sequence goes on along the minus strand of CANHSD010000014.1, from coordinate 3,859 downwards.
AATCACTACGATAAGTAGTGCTCGAATAAAATAAAGATATTGATCCCGCGCCATACACTTTCAAAAACTGAACGACTCAAATCCTACAAAAGGATCAGGATTCTTTTTGCCCAGGGGCAGAAGTTTAAAGTGTTTCCTTTGGTGGTTTATTTTTTGCTTCGTGTTGAAGAGGTTGAAGGAGTTGAAGCTGTTCTTCAGATGGGGGTTTCTGTTGGGAAAAGACATTTCAAAAGGGCTGTGGACAGGAACTTGCTGAAACGCCGAATCCGTGAAGCCTACAGGAAACAGAAACATGAAATGAAAGAAACATTAGCCGCATTGGGCATCTCCATGGACATTTTTTTTGTTTATTCCAATGCCCGCATCAGTGATTATACAGAGATAGAAACAGCCATGGCCAATGGATTTTCATTGCTCAAGGACAAAATATCGGCCAAATGACAGACGAATATTACATGAAAATGGCTTTAAATGAAGCCCAAAAAGCATTTGAAGAAGGCGAAGTACCTGTGGGAGCCATTGTGGTCATCAACGATCGGATTATTTCAAGGGGCTACAACATGGTAGAAAAACTAAAGGATCCAACGGCCCATGCAGAAATCATCGCCCTTACCTCAGCTTTCAATGCACTTGGAGCCAAATACATTCCCGATGCCACCTTGTATGTAACAGTTGAGCCTTGCCTGATGTGTGCCGGAGCCCTCCACTGGAGCAAGGTTGGCCGAATTGTATGGGGAGCACCAGATGTAAAGAACGGCCATCAGGTTTACACAGATGATCGCAATCCCTTCCATCCCAAAACCCAGGTGTTGACAGGCCTTCTAGCTGATGAGGCATCCGATCTCATGAAAGCTTTTTTTAAGGCAAGAAGGTTATAGCAGCCGCATATCAGGTGCCTATGGGCTAGAAAGGCTAGCCTCCAACTGAGGTCACAATTTGTGAACTCAAGATGGGAATTAGTAATTGGTTCAATCCCTTATCCTTCTGCTGTTAACTTCAACCCCTTCAACCTCCCTAAACCTCTCTACACCACCCTCAACCTCTCTCAACCATTTCCCCAACGCTCCTCCAAGGCAAAACTTGCAAACCATCCGATCGCTTTTGCAATTGGTCGCCAGCATATAATACGGTGCCATGGTTTTCGCCACTGAGCTTTTGCCAAAAAATCAATGACTTGAAATAATCAGCGGTGATGGTCTTGCCGGATTTGATTTCTATCGGATGCAACTGGTTAACTTCTTCCATCAACAGGTCTATTTCATGTCCTGAGTTGTCTCTCCAGAAATATAAATTATTGGACAAGCCCCTGTTGTATCGTTGCTTCAAGATCTCTGTTATCATGAAATTTTCAAAGATTGCACCCCGTAAAGGATGCTGATGGAGTTGTTCCTGCTGGTTCACCCCCAACAATGCCAGGGCCAGGCCCGTATCGCAAAAATACAATTTGGACATTTTGACCAGACGCTTGTTGAAATTTTTGTGATGTGGCTTTAACCGAAACACGATAAAACTACTTTCCAGCAGTCCCAACCAACTGTTGACGGTTTTGTTGTCTATCCCTGCTTCAATTGCCAAATTGTTGACATTCAACAATTGACCAACCCTGCCTGCACACAATCGAACGAACAATTCAAAACTGCTCAGGTCGGCGATGTTTTTTATTTGCCTGATATCCTTTTCGATATAGGTCTGGATATAATTGGTGTACCACTTGTGCACCTCCATCTCTCTTTCATAGAGTGAGGGATACATTCCCTTGAACATAAAATACTCGGGTTGTTGCGTTTCCGTGGGCTTCAATTCCTCCAAACTCAAAGGCAATAACCTCAGGTGGGCAATCCGACCTGAAAGGCTTTGTGCAATATTTTCCTGCAACAGGAAATTGTTGGAACCAGTCAAAATGAAAAAACCAGTTTCATTCACCTCATCCAATACCTGTTGGAGATAGGAAAACAAAGCGGGAACACGCTGGACTTCGTCCAATATGGCTCCCTTGGGATAACTGGCAAGAAATCCCCGTGGATCCTCATTGGCAAAAGCACGGGTGTCGAGGTTTTCCAAACTCACATAAGGCTTGTCAGGAAAACTAGCCCTCACCAGGGTGGTTTTACCCGATTGTCTTGGTCCTATTACTGCAACAGCCTTGTATTGCCCCGCCAAATTCAATAATTCTTTTATTGCTGTCCTATAAATCATGCTCAAATTTACAATTTTGGAATCTAATTCCAAAATTGTAAGAAATTTATGAAACTCCCGAAAGCCTAGCGATGGTAAAGCTGAAGTATTTCTATTTTCTATGCAGTCACAATTTGTGACCGGATTCGCTGGAATGCTCAACTTTCCTTCAACCCCTTCAACTTTTTTGCCATTATCCACTTAACCCCAAAAAACCATTCCCCAAACCCTTAAACCAATCAACCCTTCATTATCTTTGCAACCTAAAACAAACCATATGTCATTCACACTTCCCGCCTTACCATACGCGCACGATGCGCTTGAGCCGCATATCGATACCCTAACAATGCAGATCCACCATGGAAAGCACCACCAGGCTTATGTAGACAACCTGAACAAGGCTGTTGCAGGAACACCCAACGAAGGGAAATCCCTTGAGGAGCTGGTGGCAGCAGCCGGTACTATTTCTCCAGCAGTCCGCAACAACGGTGGTGGACATTGGAACCATACCTTTTTCTGGGAAAGCCTTGCCCCCAATGCAGGTGGTTCACCAGAAGGCGCCCTAGCTGCAGCCATTGATGCAACATTCGGTTCATTTGATGCTTTCAAGGAAAAATTTGCAGCAGCAGGTATGACCCGTTTTGGAAGTGGCTGGGCTTGGTTGTTGATCAAAGACGGTAAGCTTGAGATTTCATCAACTCCCAACCAAGACAATCCATTGATGGATGTTGCAGAAGTAAAAGGAACACCCATTCTTGGCGTAGACGTTTGGGAACACGCCTATTATCTCAAATACCAGAATCGCAGGGCTGATTACCTGTCTGCTTTCTGGTCTGTTGTAAGCTGGAATAAAGTAGCAGCACGTTTTCAAGCAGGATCATAACCACTGCCACCCCAGGGGTGACAACGCGATATTCGATGAAGGGCCTTCCATAGGCCCTTCATCATTCCATACTTATGGAGTGCATCAATAGCATATTGTGAACAGGTTGGGTTGTAGCGGCATTTGGGTCCTAACCAAGGTGAAATCACGATCCTGTAGAAGTAAATCAACAGCAAAAAAGGGGAAATGATCAGCTTTCTGATGGCGTTTTTCATCTTATTCATCAAGTGTAAAGCTATTCAATACGGTGCAAAAGACAATTTTTGGGCAGGATTAAACTGCTAAAAAATGATTGTTTCCACTTGTATGGGTGCCGGTCAGTTTTGAATTTTATCAAAATTACCATTCATGCAAAACCCAAACCAAACTTACAGCTTCAAAAGCCTGGGCCCACACCTTGTGCTGGTCTACAATGATCACCCATTGTCAGATCCTGAAATCCTTGCAACCAATTTTCTGCAGAAGATCATGAATAAGCAGGACCTTGAATCCATGCAATTCCTTGGAAACCGCGTCAGGCTCAACAAATTCAACAACCTCTCTGAGCCGGAACTGCATTACCTCATCGGGCGGTACCAGAAAAGGCATGATTCTTTGTCGAGTATTTCCATTTCAGTAGATGAAAAAAGACTGAGGAAAAACAGGCTGACCATGAGTGGCCAGCATGAAACCGGGTGCTGCTTTGAACGCCATTGCGAGATCATCCGTGGCAGCTGGCAAATGGAATTGTTCAACCAGGAGGGCGAGTGGCTGGTTGTCAGCCTCGACGTTGAGGGGATAGATTTTTAGTTGATTCATCAG
>CANHSD010000013.1 GCA_947463105.1 Chitinophagaceae bacterium | reverse complement strand
GTCACCCTCAAATTGCAATACCGTATCAACCATGTGTTCCAATAGTTTAGGGCCTGCAATGCTTCCATCTTTTGTGATATGTCCGATCAAGAAAACGGGTGTTTGTGTTTCTTTGGCAAACCGCTGGAACTCTGCCGTGCATTCCCTGATTTGTGAAATTGTACCAGGGGAGGAATCGATATAGGGTGATTGCAATGTTTGGATGGAATCGATGATGACCAGCTGTGGCTTTATTTTTTTGATTTCCTGAAAGATGCTCTGGGTCGACGTTTCAGTGAGTAAATAGAATGCATCATGTGCTACATTGATGCGGTTAGCACGCATTTTTATTTGCTGCTCACTCTCTTCTCCACTCACGTAAAGAATCCTCAATTCATGCATCATCAAGGCATCCTGCAAAAACAAAGTTGATTTTCCAATGCCTGGTTCACCAGCTACCAAGACAAGACTTCCAGGAACAATTCCACCACCCAATACACGGTTCAATTCCTGGTCTTTGGTTACGATTCTTTCTTCCTCTCTTGAAATGACTTCATTCAATTCAATGCTCTTTGCATTGCCAGGAGTTGTCTCTTTCCATGAAGTTTTATTGCCAGCAGTTTCTTTGTGAATAATTTCTTCAGTCAATGTATTCCATTCATTGCAGGCAGGACATTTCCCTGACCATTTTGGTGATTCATGCCCACAACTCTTGCAAAAAAATGCTTTTTTGATTTTGCTCATTGAATAAAGGTAATCAACAGTGCAGCAATATGAATGGGATTAACACGTTGTGAGCGGTGAATTTTCACCAAAAAAATAGGGGATTGGTAGAAACCAATCCCCTGTACTTACTAACCCATTAAATTCTGACACTAAATTACAAATTGCTCCCACAGTACAAAATTATTTTTTACACCTGTGTATAACTTTGAAATTGTCATTGATATTTTACAAAAAAAATCGACATATTTCTGTAAATTATTGTCAAATAGGCAAAAAATAATCGTTATTTTATTGAAGTTCAGTATAAAACTTGAGTTTTACTCATTTCAATTAATATATATAGATTTATGCAATATGAAATGCTCTTTAAACAAATCATTGACAATTATTTTGGATTATTACATGCACAAAACTTCTTAAACTATTAATAATCAATAGAATAACAAATTTTTTCGGTTTAATTTTGCCTCAGGTTTCCTTTTTTAACCCGAAGAATACTGAAAAGTGAATAAATTGTTATATTCGTGTGAACAAAATCATCGTATTTCAAACCAAAAATCAACTGCATAAGAAAGCTTACGCAGTTCATTATTTAGTTTATGAGGAATTTCCTGGCAGTAGCATTATGTAGTTTTTTTGTAGTCGGAGGATTCAGTCAGTCCATTTCGCCCAAACTGATGCAACCCAAAGACGTTTACCGGATGAAACAGGTTCGTCAGCCCAAGGTTTCACCTGATGGGAAATGGATTTTGTACAGTTTATCCCAGGTGGACTCAGCCAAGGATAAGAATATCAGCAAATTATACATGGTTGACATCGATGGCAAAGAAATGATTTGTCTGACAGAACAAACCAAAAATCCAGGATCACACGATTGGAGTCCGGATGGTAAATACATTTCATTTTTAGCATCTTCAAAGGAAAATGAATCAACATCAAGGCAACTTTTTTTGATGGACAGACGAGGTGGTGAGCCATTTCAACTAACCAATTTCAAGGGGGATATTACGGGATATGACTGGAGCAGTGATGGTAAAACCATTGTATTCGCGATTGGTGATCCAAGCACTGCAGATACTGCCAAAACAAGTATTAGGAAACCGTTTGAGATAACCCGATACCAGTTCAAGCAGGATTATGAGGGTTATTTGGATACACGCAAGACTCATTTGTATGCGTTTGATCTTGCTTCAAAAATAACCGATACACTCACAAGGGGTAATTTCAATGAAACAAATCCAAGTTTCAGCCACGATGGTAAATCTGTTGCATTCGTAAGCAATGTTACATCGGACCCAGACAGGAACTCAAATACGGACATTTTTTTGATGGATCTGAAATCCAAAAATATAAAGCAGCTTACTACATTTATGGGGTCCAATGGATCTCCTTCATTTAGTCCGGACGACAAATTAATTGCTTACACACAGTCCATATCAGAGGATAAGTTTAATATGTATGATGTTCAGCAGCTGTGTATGCTGAATCTGGCAACCGGAAAGTCAGAAAATCTTACACGTAGTATTGATCGTTCTGTGGATGGCTATGTATGGGCATCTGACAGCAAATCAATTCTCGGAATTATAGAAGACGACAGGAAGCAGAACATCATCCAACTGGATTTATCAGGGAAGGGGTATACCAAGATAACATCAGAGGATGCGGTATACAGCAACCTTCAGAGCAATGATGCTGGTCAGGTTGTGATGTTGTTCAGTGATCCGCACACACCTGCAGAGATTTATACATTGGAAAATGGGAAAACAAAAAAAATAACCCATATTCACGATAGCTTCCTTTCCACCATTAAAAAGATTCATGTACAGGGTTTCCAATCTGTTTCTGCCGATAAAAATCTTGTATCTGGCATCTTATATCTGCCAGATGCTGCAGCCAAAAACCTTCCTTTGGTGCTTTTCATCCATGGAGGACCTGTAGCACAGGATGAATATTCATTTGATCAATCTAGGCAGATGCTTGCAGCAGCAGGTTTTGCGGTTGCAGCTGTAAACTACAGGGGAAGCAGTGGTAGGGGGTACGCATATTCCAAAGCAATATATGGTGATTGGGGAAATAAGGAAGTGAAGGATATTCTTGGGGCGGCCAATTACCTGATAAAAACGGGCGTGGCCGACTCAAACCGACTGGCCATTGGCGGATGGAGCTATGGTGGAATTTTGACCAACTACACCATTGCAAGTGATACCAGATTTAAAGCAGCAGTAAGTGGTGCAGGAAGTTCTTTCCAGTTCACCATGTACGGAACCGATCAATATGTAAAACAATATGATGAGGAACTGGGTGCTCCATGGAAAAATCCTAAAAAATGGACAGAGTTGTCATATCCATTTTTCAATGTAGACAAAATCAAAACGCCAACCATGTTCATGGCCAGTCAAAATGATTTTAATGTTCCTGTTGCTGGTGCAGAGCAGATGTACCAGGCCTTTAAATATGAAGGGATACCAACAGAGCTCATTATTTATCCAGGCCAGAACCACGGAGTATCTGTTCCAAGCTATATTGCGCATCGTTATCAACGCCATATTGATTGGTTCAAAAAATTTCTTAAATAAATTTAACAATTTCTTTATTTTTATGTTTTAACCTTAACACTAAATGCTAAAAAAATGCTTATGATCAGAAAATCAATTCTTTCTGTACTCCTTCTGTGTGTTTCAATGTTATCTGCGTTGGCACAGGTGAAGTCAGTAACAGGTAAGGTAACCGACGATAGCGGGGCTCCTCTGACAGCAGTAACTGTTTTAATCAAAGGAGAGAAATCCGGAGTTAATACAGATGCAACAGGAAGCTTTGTAATTTCCAACGCTTCTGGTAAAACCTTGGTATTCAGCGCAGTAGGCTTTGAAACCAGGGAGGTTTTGGCTAATTTGGCCAGTCTCCAAATATCATTGAAGACGGATACAAAATCACTTTCAGAAGTGGTAGTAACCGGTTTCGGTGGCTCTCAGATCAAAAGGGATTTAACCGGAAACATTGCCAGGGTCCGCGGTAAGGATATTGAGTATATGCCAACTCCCTCAGTTGACCAAGCACTACAAGGAAAGGCCGCAGGTGTATTTGTCAATGCACAATCAGGAAAACTCGGTCAGGCTGTTACTGTAAGGGTAAGGGGCAACTCTTCCATCAGTGCCAATAGTCAACCCTTGTATGTTCTCGATGGAGTTCCCATCACAGCAAATGACCAGAGCAGCTATGGAGGAGACATGAACCCATTGACCGATATCAATCCCAATGACATAGAATCCATTGAAGTTTTGAAAGATGCTTCTGCCGGAGCAATTTATGGATCAAGGGCAGCTAATGGTGTCATCCTGATTACAACCAAAAGAGGAAAGGCTGGAAAAACCAATGTTACTTTCAATGTTCAATCCGGCTATGCTGAGGCAAGCAAGCGAATAAGGATGCTGAATTCCAAAGAATACGCTGAGTTGATCCTAGAGGGCGCAGCCTATAGGGATAAGTTGGATGGAACCCCTGTAACTGATCCAAGCAGTTGGACCGCTTATGTGAAGAATGATGTGATGGATTATTTTAGCTATGGTGAGTGGTCTAAAGACCCCAATAAAAGTTATGACTGGCAGGATGAAGTTTTCCAGAGAGGCCCTTATCGCCAAGCTGATTTACAGATCAGGGGTGGTACAGAAAGAACCAAATTTTTCACTTCATTCCAGCATCTAGATCAAACAGGTACAATCATCGGCAATAACCTGCAGCGTTCAACCGGTCGTATGAATCTGGACCAAAAGGCCAATGATTGGTTGGACCTTGGAGTTTCCATGAGCTTGTCAAGAACATATAATAGAAGACTTCCTGATGACAACGCTTTCTCCAACCCATTGCAGGCGATTGCGTTAATGCCTATGACACCATTTAAAGATCCGAATACCGGGCTGGCTTCAGGAACACCTCCCGGAGATGTTAATATTCCTTTGTATTACAATCCAGTATTGTCTGTCAATTATGGCATGTACACACAGGACGTTTACCGCACTTTTGGAAACTCATACCTGAAAGCCAAGATTCTGCCAGGTTTGAATTTTCAAACAGAATTCGGAGTGGATTATTTAAGTCAAAATGAAGAAGGATTTTTCCGTTCAGAAACTGTAAGAAATCAAACCACTGCTGTAAGGGGATCTGGAACCAACACCGGAAGCTTCATTACCAATTATAATACCAACAGTTATTTTACCTATAACAAGACTACCGATATACACAATTTCAATGCAACATTGGGTATGCAGTATCAACAGTCTCAGGCAAAATACAACTCAACTGCTGGTACTGATTTTCCGTCTAACTCTTACCAAAAGATTGCAAGTGCTGCTACAAAATCAGGTGGTAGTTCTTCACAAACAGATTTCCGCTTCTTATCTTATTTCCTGAGAGCCAATTACTCTTTGATGGATAAGTACATCATTGCAGCGAGTGGTCGTATCGATGCATCATCCAGGTTTGGTAAAAGTGCAAGGCAAGGATTTTTTCCTGCTCTTTCTGCAGGCTGGATTCTTACCAACGAAAAATTCCTTGCCAATGTCAAATACCTCAGCTTCTTGAAACTGAGGGCTAGCTATGGTATTGTAGGAAATGCTGAAATTGGAAACTTCCCTCAGTTGGGCTTGTTTTCGGGTGATGCAGGTTATGCAGGTAATGCCGGACAGCGTCCTTCACAGCTTCCCAATGATAGTTTGAGATGGGAAACTACCGCTCAGGCAGACTTTGGTATTGATTTCGGAATATTCAATAACCGTATAACGGGAGAAATCGACTACTATCAAAAGAATACCACAGGATTGTTGTTGAATGTAAACATTCCTGCAACAACAGGTTTCGGAAGCATATTCAAGAACGTGGGTAAATTGGAGAACAGTGGTTTTGAATTTGTTTTGAATACACAGAATTTGGTTGGCAAATTCAAATGGTCAACCAATATCAATCTTGCTTTGAATAAAGGAAAAGTAACAGACATACAAGGACAAATCATTGAGGGTGGTGTTAGCAGTATGAATCGCGTAGAAGAAGGGTATAATGTTGGCGTTTTCTTTACACCTGAATTTGCCGGGGTTGATCCTGCCAATGGAAATGCCCTGTTTTATAAAAATACCAAGAAAGCGGATGGTACATTAGACCGGGCCACTACCAGTGTTTACAGCGAGGCACAACGTGTTGTAGTGGGGGATCCTAATCCAGACCTCATTTTTGGATTTACCAACAACTTTTCCTACAAAGGCATTGACTTGTCTGTTTTCTTCAATGGTATTCAAGGAAACCAAAACAACATTTATGGAATGGGTAGATATTCTTCTGCCAGCATGTTGTATGAAGACAACAATACTGCTGACCAGCTAAGACGTTGGCAAAAGCCAGGGGATGTCACTGATATTCCACAAGTGAGGCTTTATCGTGTGAACGGGTCACAAGCCAGCAGTAGGTATATTGTTGATGGAGCCTACATAAGGTTGAGGACAGTTTCAATTGGATATACCTTTGATAACAAATTGTTGTCGAAATATAAAATGGATAAGGTCAGGATTTACGTGTCAGGACAAAACCTCATGACATTTACCAAGTATCCTTACTGGGATCCTGAGGTCAATGCGGATAGTTTTGATTCAAATATTGCAAAGGGTAATGATTTCTACACGCCACCACAACCCAAAACAATTTTGTTTGGCATCAATGTGAGTCTATAAACCCTCAAAACATTTAAACATGAAAAAATCATTTTATACTTATTTGAGTAAACCTGCAGTTGCAGCTCTCTTTCTGGGCCTTATTTTATCTGGATGTGAAAAACGCCTGGATATCACTCCTTATCAAACCATTGCTGCGGACAAAGCACTTCTTTCAGAAGGGGATGTCGATGTTACCCTGATCGGTGCATACGACGGAGCTCAAAATGCTGCAACCTATGGGGGTGACATCATGGTGTTGAATGAACTGATCGGAAATACAGCCAATATCAACTTTACAGGAACTTTTGCTGGCTTGTCTGACGCCTATCAAACGCAAATGGTCTCTAACAATTCATTTGCTGCGGGTACCTGGTCCAGTGCATATAATACAATCAATCGTTGCAACAATGTTTTGAGTGCTTTGGACAAAGTGACCTCATCGGCAGCAAGAAAAAGCTCTGTAGAAGGTCAGGCTTTGTTTCTTAGGGCATCAATGTATTTCGAACTGGTCAGGCTTTTTGCCAAAACAGTTGGTGATGGTGATGCGTCAACAAACCCCGGTGTTCCCTTGATTTTGAAGCCCACTTCTGGCATTACTGCTGCTGATTATCCTTCAAGAAGTTCGGTTAAGGCAGTTTATGATCAGGTAGTTGCAGATTTAACAAAAGCAGAATCCCTCCTTCCTGCCACCAACACTATATATGCAACCAAGTGGGCGGCTGGAGCTCAACTTTCAAGGGTATATCTACAATTGAAAAATTATGCCGAGGCAGCAAATGCAGCCAACCGCGTAATCCAGGGAAGTGGAAAAACCCTCAACACAGACTTTTCCAAGCTCTGGTTCACTTTTATCAACAACGGAGGTGCATCCCCTGCGGAATACATCTTCTCTATGGTGGTAACTGCACAGGATGGAACAAATTCACTTAATACCTATTTTGGAAGACAGATCCCTTCATTTCCCGGTTCCAATGGGCGCAGCGACTGCAAAATCAAACCTGCTCATCTTGCACTCTACGAGACCGGTGATGTGAGAAGAAACTTCTTCGTCGTGAGTGGTGGTAACAATTATTCACAAAAACATCTTGATCCTAGGGGAAATGTACCTATCATCAGGTTGTCTGAAATGTACCTTACACGTGCTGAAGGTAATTTCAGAAATGGAACAACGGTTGGGGCCAGACCTTTGGACGATATAAATGTGATTCGCAGGCGTGTAGGTTTGCCTGTACGGACTTCTGTTACTATCGATAATATTACAAATGAACGCTATCTTGAACTAGCATTTGAGGGACATAACTTGAACGAAGCAAGACGTCTTCAAAAAAATGTGGGTTCATTGCCCTGGAATTCCGGAAAGTTGATTCTTCCAATTCCACAAAGGGAAATGGATGTTAATAAGAACCTTGTTCAAAATCAAGGGTATTAATATTTCAATTGTTTTTGATATTTTCAAAGCCCTGCATAATGCGGGGCTTTGTTTTTTACTTTATATGATGAAATGGCAACCTTCATCCATCTTCACGAGGCTCTTGGCGCCAATGTGGCTGAGTTTTCAGGCTATACTGTATCGCCCATTAATGCTTCGGCAGAATTGTGTAAAACAGGTGTATCAGTTGATTGGAAAATCAGAGCCTGATCTCTTCTTCATGAGTATCGAAAAAGTGAAACTCTGTCAGGTGATAGGTTGAATCCTCTCTGATGTTCAGTTTGATGTTGTATTTCCATGCCCATTTGCGGCGCTTGGAGATCAATCCTTTTGTGAGATAGGCATAAAGGATAGGGTGCACTGCAACAGTGAGTGATTTATGCTTCTGCTCGCTCAGGTAGCTGATGTTCTTTTCTATTTCATCCTCGAGTACGAGGGTAGACGAAATTTTGCCGGTTCCCTGACAAGAAGGACATTGCTCCTGGGTATTGATGTTCATTTCAGGTTTCATCCGTTGACGGGTCAACTGCATGAGTCCGAATTTTGAAATCGCCAACACCGCGTGCTTTGCCCTGTCAATCTTCATGAAGTTCTCCATCGCTTCATTGAGCTTCTTCTTGTTCTCAGGGAGCTTCATGTCGATGAAGTCGACCACAATGATGCCTCCGATATCGCGGAGCCTCAATTGCCTTGCAATCTCTTCTGCAGCCTCCATGTTGGTCTGAAGGGCATTCTCTTCCTGGTTGTTGCTGACGCTCTTGTATCCGCTGTTGACATCAATCACGTGCAATGCCTCAGTATGCTCAATGATCAGGTAAGCTCCGGAAGGAAGATTGACAGTTTTGCCAAAAGCACCCTTCACTTGTTTGGTGATGCCCGTATGGTCAAAAACAGAGGCTGAACCTGTGTACAACGAAACGATTTCAGCCTTATCTGGGGCTATTTTTTGGATATAGGCTTTGGTATCTGCATAGATCTGCTTATCATTCACCACAATTTTATTAAAATCGGCATTGAGCAAGTCCCTGAGGATGCTTGTAGCCTTGGTCTGTTCACTAAGAATCTTTGCTGGTGCTACTGCGCCGCTAAGGTTTTGCTGGATGGATTTCCATTTGCTGAACAATGCATTGAGGTCCTCATGCAATTCAGCAGTGTTTTTGCCTTCGGCAGCCGTGCGTACGATTACACCAAAATTTTTTGGTTTGATGGCTTCAATGATTTTTTGAAGTCTTTTTCTTTCTTCTGCTGAATGTATTTTCCTGGAGACGGCAACGATGTCGTTAAATGGAGTGATCACCACAAATCTTCCAGGAAGCGAAATCTCGCAACTCAGCCGGGGTCCTTTAGCCGCAATGGGTTCCTTGAGGATCTGTACCAAAACATTGGGCTTTTGGCCCAATACTTCATTTATTTTGCCAGTCTTGACAATCTCAGCCTCAACAGTAAAAGTTGAGAAATCAGGTTGAGAGGCAGCAGGTGAATTGATGGAGAGCTGTGTAAACTTGAGCAAGGATTTTGCGAAGGGACTTAAGTCGGTATAGTGGAGAAAAGCATCCTTTTCAAAACCCACATCAACAAATGCTGCATTCAACCCAGGGATGAGTTTCCTGACCTTACCCAAATAGAGATCTCCTACATTAAAACTCGCGTCAGCTTTTTCGTTATGAAGCTCGACGAGTTTCTTGTCTTCCAACAGGGCTATCTGTACACCCTGGGCAGATGAGTTTATGATCAATTCTTTATTCAAGTGAATGCTGAGAATTATAGCAAACAAAGAAAGGGGCATTGCCAAGAAATAATTTCTTTGCAATGCACCATGATTCCATTATGATTGAGGTTAGAAAGGCTTATTTCTTCCCTTTCTTATGACGGTTTTTTCTCAATCTCTTTTTACGTTTGTGCGTTGCTATCTTATGACGTTTTCTTTTTTTACCACAAGGCATGTCAGAGTCAGTTTAGTTGTTAATAATTATTTCAATGTTTTAATCTTCTCTTCAAGGGCTTTTACCAATTCCGGATTCTTCACATTTTTCAATCCCCTTTCGTACCATTCCACGGCTTCTTTCTTTTTACCAGCTCTTTCATAGAGCTCGGCAAGAAGAAATACAGCTTCTGTATTTTCAGGATCCAGTTCGATTACCTTTTTGAATCGTTCTGCAGCCTTATCTGTTTGTCCTGAAACCATCCCACCATAGCCAAGCATGAACTGCGCAAAGACATTGTTGGGGTCTTTTTCTGCGACTGTTCTGATTTTCAAGATGCCTTCCATCGGAGCGCCGGATGCACCGAAGAAGAAGGTGCTTCCCTGGCCAATGATGGTTGAATCATTTTTCGGGTTTATTTTCAAGGAGCGCAAAAAGAGGTCGTTGGCCTCGTTTGCCATCCAGCTTTTCAACCCGGGGTTTGATATTCCCCTTAGTTCTTCCAGCATTGAATGGGCGGCAAAGTTGAGGTTTTTTTCAGAATTTTCCAACTTAGCCTTTTCTCCCAGATAATAAATGTAGGGAAGGAAGCTTCGGGCACTGTCTCGCCAGAAGTCAGACAAGGACTGAAAGTTGACTTTTCTTTGTGTAACCAGGTCGCCTCTGGTCAATGCATCTTCCAAACTGGTGAGGTAAGCCGATTGGCTTGGTGTCAGGTCTTTTTTCAATTCACTGATGAATGCATTGATTTCGAATGGTTTAGCTGCTTCTCCAGTGGAACCTTCATTGTCGGTATGGCCCTCATGGTCTGCATGGGGCGCAGCTTCCTTGTGAGAAGGCGAAAATTTTCCAAAAATAAATAAACCGAACAGCAGCACTGCTCCAGCAGCAACCACGATCCATTGCTGTTTTTTCAACATTGATCAGAATTTATAACGCAAAGGTAATGCCTTATGCCATGTCATCAGAACCTTCGTCCTTGATGACGGTATCAATTTCAAGTTTTTTAACTTCCTGCATAAACTCTTTTGCTGGCTTGAAGGCAGGAATGAAGTGGGCTGGGATCTGAACTGCAGTGTTGCGTTTGATATTTCTACCAATCTTGGCTGCTCTTTTTTTGGTGATGAATGAGCCAAACCCACGGATGTAAATGTTTTCGCCTTTTGATAAGGAGAATTTGATCTCTTTGAACATCGTCTCGAGAGTTACCAATACATCCACTTTTGGAATATTGGTTTTTTCAGCAATCTTGTTGATCAGGTCGGCTTTTCTCATTTAGATTCGTGTTTAAAAGTTTTGGATTTTATTTATTTTACTTTTGATGTAAATCCGTAAACATTTTATTTACCAATGCAAGCCCTAGAACGCCTTGGGCCCTATTAAAATTGCGCATAATTTTTCTTTTTACCAAAAATAAATTGATATAAGTGGTTGAAAAACAACATAAAGTGTGGTTTTCAAAGGTCCTGAAAAACTGGCATTTGGTAGAAAATAACAGAAAAATGCCATGGAAAGGGATAAAGGATCCTTATAAAATATGGCTCAGTGAGATCATCCTTCAACAAACCAGGGTTGAACAAGGACTTGCTTATTACAACCGGTTTATTGAAAGCTACCCAGATGTGCATGCACTTGCCAATGCTCCTGATAATCAGGTGTTTAAGCTATGGGAAGGATTGGGTTATTACAGCCGTTGCAGAAATTTGATCAAGACAGCAAGAACGATTAGCGTGGAACATGCAGGCCTTTTTCCCGCCACCAAAGAAGGCTTACTGGCTTTGAGTGG
Organism: Chitinophagaceae bacterium; assembly: GCA_947463105.1. Classification (GTDB taxonomy): domain Bacteria; phylum Bacteroidota; class Bacteroidia; order Chitinophagales; family Chitinophagaceae; genus Pollutibacter. The sequence continues at coordinate 10,074 of CANHSD010000013.1, read as the reverse complement.
AGTTGGCCATTATACTGCTGCTGCCATTGGTTCTTTTGCCTTTGGGCTTCCCCTGGCTGTGGTGGATGGGAATGTGCTCCGGGTATTGTCAAGGGTATTTGGTATTTCAACCCCTATTGACCTCCCTTCTGGCAGAAAAGCATTCGAGCAACTGGCTGAGCAGCTTCTTGACATTAAAAATCCCGCCCTCTATAATCAGGCCATCATGGACCTTGGTGCAACGGTTTGTAAACCACGCCAACCCATTTGTGGGGCCTGCCCTTTTCGCCAAAAATGCCTGGCTTTAGCACTGGGAAAAACGGAGCAGCTGCCCGTCAAATCAAAAAAAATAAAGCAAAGGGAAAGGTTTTTTTATTACCTGATCCTCGAATCCAAAGGCAAGCAACTGGTAAGGAAACGAACAGGAAAAGATATTTGGCAGGATTTGTTTGAATTCATCTTAAAGGAAACGGATGAGCCTGTTGAGGAGAAGGAATTGAAGTCCTGGTCTTTCTGGAACCTGGGCGCAAAAAAAGAAAAAACAGCATTGCTTTCAGTTTCAGCGGAAATGGTTCATCAACTTACCCACCAAAAAATCCGATGCAGGATAATCCATCTGCGCTGCGCGTCATCGCTAAAAATAGAAGGCTACCAATGGATGGACATTTCATCAATCCATCAATTGGCTTTCCCCAGGCTTATCACCCGCTACCAAACATCTATCCGCTGATCATCCGCATCTTGTTCAATTTTTGTAATTTTAACCTATGATCGTTCTTCCTGTCCTGCTCCTGGCCTCCATCCTGATGTTGTTCATGAACTCCGGAGCAGAAATAGCCTTTTTTTCACTGGGCTACCGGGAATTGAAAAACTTGCGTACCCGTCAGTATCCTGCCTCCACAAGAATTCTTCAATTGCTGCAGGAGCCACGTTTGTTGATGTCATCCATGCTGGTAGGGAACATGGTGTTTAGGATATTGATTATCCTGTTGTGCAATTATCTTGTCAAGGACGACATGTTGCCTGAAACCACAGGCTTTCTTTTGTTCTTTATCCGCATGCTGATTGCCATTGTCATTCTTGTTCTTTTCGGAGAGCTGCTGCCAAAAGTTTGGGCATCCAACAACCATATTCGCTTTGCATACTATTCATCTTTTTTTGTTTGGTTGAATGCCACCATGTTTCGCCGCCTGGGCCAATGGACAGCTGGCATCACCGATCATATTGAAAAAGCCTTGGGCCGGAACAATGACATGCGCACAAGGCTGGAACAAATTGACCAGGCCATGGGATTGGGAGAAGCAGACGGAAGTTCAGAGGAGGAAAAAAACATCCTCAAGGGTATTGCCCAGTTTGGCAACATCACCGTAAGACGGGCGATGCGCAGCAGGTTGGATGTACAGGGTGTTGAGGGCAGCATTTCTTTTTCAGAACTCAAAAGAAAAGTAGCTGATCAGCAGTACTCAAGGTTTCCTGTGTTCAATGAGAACCTTGATAATATTGCTGGCATGATTCACGCCAAGGACCTAATCCCACACCTGGACAAGGCGGATGATTTTGACTGGAAATCCCTGGTCCGTCCGGCATTTTTTATCCATGAGCAAATGTTGGTGGAAGACCTGCTGAAAGATTTTCAACAAAGAAGGACCCATTTTGCCATTGTAGTGGATGAATTTGGTGGTACAGATGGTATCATCACCATGGAAGACATCCTGGAAGAAATCGTAGGAGAGATAAGGGATGAGTATGATGATGAGGAATCCGTGAACATGAGGATTGATGAGTTCAATTTCATCTTTGAAGGGAAAATGATGATCAATGAGGCATGTAAGTTGATGAACCTTCCCAACAGGGTTTTTGATGCCATCAGGGGTGACAGCGAAACGGTGGCGGGACTTGTGCTGGAACTCGCTGGAGAGATACCCAAATTGAACCAGGAGCTGGTTGCCAATGATTTCACTTTCACGGTACTTGAGGTTGCCATGAACCGCATACACAAGATCAAGATTACCATCGCTGCACCGCAGCAATAAATCATTTCATGAATAAATTTTTCAGCGGATCGGTTCTGTTTGCATTGCTTGCAAACATTTTTGCCTGCAACAGCGGCTATACGCCCAAGCCAAGGAGCTACTTCAAGATAGACCTTCCCCAAAGGGATTACAAGGAGTTCAATGAGCCAGGTTATCCCTATGCTTTTGAGTATCCCGTCTATGCCCACATCTCTAAAGAAGCCGACAGCACTGGCCACAATCCCTACTGGATCAATGTCAATTTTGATCAGTTCCATGGCAGGATCTACCTCAGCTATAAATCCATTACGGGCAGTTCTGTGTATAAAATTAAAACCCCAACCGGATACAAAGATTCAGTGGTCGCCAACAGTTTCGAAAGCCTGCGGGAAGAGGCCTATACAATGACCTACAAACATACCATCAAGGCCAGTGGCATCATTGATTCTGCTTTTGCCACAGACAATGGTTCCACTGGCGTGTATTTTTATGTGGCAGGAGAGGCCGCAACATCAAAGCAGTTCTATGTTGCTGATACTGCCAGGCATTTTCTGCGTGGGGCGCTGTATTTTGATGCTTCACCCAATGCAGACTCCATCTCTGTGGTCAGTGATTTTCTGGAAGAGGACATCAAACACCTGATCAAGACCCTGCGTTGGAAGGACAAACAATAGCAGCGTTACTTAACCAATCTTGATTACAGAAGCAACTGATTGCATCTGTGCATTGATCTCTTCTGTGCACAAATTACCAATGCTCCCCTCGTGGGTATGGTTCAGTTTTTGTGTGGCATCGAAATGGAAAATTCCCTGATCAATCATGTTTCCAACCTGCGCATAAGCATCCCTGAAGGGAATGCCCTGGTTCACCAATTCATTTACCTTTTCAACACTGAACAGGTATTTGTATTTTTCTTCGGTAAGAATATTCTCCCTTACACCAAGGGAATTCAACATCAGTTTCATCATGTCCATGCAAGAACGCAGTTCCTCCATGGCGGGAAACAGGATTTCCTTGGTCAGCTGCATGTCGCGATGATATCCTGAAGGGAGATTGTTGATCAGCAGGGTAAGTTCGTTGGGAACTGCCTGTATCCTGTTGCATTTGCCACGGATCAATTCAAATACATCAGGATTTTTTTTGTGGGGCATGATGCTGCTGCCTGTGGTCAGCTCATCAGGAAAATGGATGAAGCCAAAATTCTGGCTCATGAACAAACAACAGTCCATCGCCAGACGGCTTAGCGTTGCTGCAACAGATGCCAAGGCCATGGCAGTCAATTTCTCAGTTTTTCCCCTGCTCATTTGCGCATACACTGCATTGTAATTGAGGGTATTGAAATGCAGCAAAGCGGTGGTGCGGGTCCTGTTCAGCGGGAAAGAAGATCCATAGCCTGCGCCACTTCCCAGTGGGTTTTTGTTGGCCACTTTGAAAGCGGCTGCAACAAATTCCATGTCATCGACAAGGCTCTCTGCATAGGCGCCCAGCCAGAGTCCAATGGATGATGGCATGGCAATTTGAAGATGGGTATAGCCCGGGATCAAGGTATCCTTGTGCTCATTGCTTTTTTGGATCAAAAGGTCAAAAAGCGATTCCATTTCGTTTTTGATATCGATAATGGATGAACGCAAGAAAAGCTTGATGTCTACCGCCACCTGGTCATTTCTGCTTCTGCCTGTGTGGATCATTTTTCCTACATCACCGATGCGTTCAGTGAGCATGAATTCAATTTGTGAATGGATGTCTTCTGCGCTGGCATCAATGGAGAATTGGCCTGCTTCAATAGTTGTCAGGATTTTTTTCAGTTCGGTTACAGCCAGGTCAGCCTGAGCCTTGCTCATCAGTCCCTGTTCACCCAGCATGGTCACATGTGCGATGGAACCCTCCACATCAAAGCCCGCCATCTGGATATCAAAATCGCGGTCTCTCCCTACAGTAAAGGCTTCTATTTGTGCTGCTGTTGATGTTTTGTCTTTGCTCCAAAGTTTCATGGTAATCTATTGGGGATATGATCAGTAAACGGAAATGGTTGTTTCAAGCAATTGTATATAACCAATGATGCCGTTTTCAATCTCTGAAATGTAAATATACTCATCCGCGGTATGACTTCTTGCAGAATCACCTGGGCCTATTTTAAGGGCAGGAAAGGTCATCAATGCCTTGTCGCTGGTGGTGGGAGACCCATAATGGGAAAGGCCAAGCTGTTTGCCTGCCTTTACAATAGGGTGATCCATGGCAATCATGCTGGACTTTAACCTGAAACTTCTGGGAACCAGTTCAGCTTTCAGGTTGGCTTTCAAGTGTTCAAGCACTTCATTAAAATCATAGTGTTCATTCACCCTCACATCAACAACAAATCGGCAGTTAGCGGGCACCACATTGTGTGCCTTGTTCTCGGTTTCAATGACCGTTACTTTTGCCGTGGTTTTTCCAAGCAGCTCAGATGTTTTTTCAAAATCCATTTGTGTAATGGCTTGAATATCTTGCATGGCAAGGTAGATGGCATTGATGCCCTCTTCCCTGGCTGCATGGCCGGCCCTGCCATGAATGGTTCCATCCAATACAAGCAGGCCACGTTCGGCTACAGCCATCTGCATTTGGGTGGGTTCTCCCACCAGTGCTCCCATGAAGCTACTGCCTTGAAGCCTGTCTAAAAACTGCTCATTGTTGAGCAGCAGCTCTACCCCGTTTGTGCCAGAGATTTCTTCTTCAGCAGTTGCTGCCAGGACAATATTGAAAGGGAGGTCTTCTCTATTGAAAAAATGAATGAATGTTGCGATCAGGGAAACCAAGGGGCCTCCGGCATCATTGCTGCCCAGGCCAATCAAGCGGCCTTCAATTTCTGTTGGGCTGAAAGGGTCGGTTGTATATCCCTTTGCAGGTTTTACCGTATCATGGTGAGAGTTCAGCAGGATGCTTTTTTTGGCAGGGTCAAAATACTTGTTCAATGCATAAACATTGTTGATCAGTCTGCCTGTGGTTATGCCATTTTCCTGGAGGTATTGTTCGATAAGATCCGCCACCTCTTTTTCCTCCCTGCTCAATGAGGGAGTGGCAATCATTTTCTTGAGAAGATCTATTGCGCTTTCTGTGATGGTATGTATGGTTGACATGGTGTTATTTTTTATCAGCAGATGGCAGTACCTGTTTTTCCTTCTATCAATGCACTGAGCTCGGTGGCATCTCCAATGATCACCTTCTCAACGCCAGCTTGGAGTGCAGCAAAGGCATTGTCGAGTTTGGGGATCATCCCTGCAAAGATGGCCTTGTCTTTTTTCAATTGGTCAAACAACGCTCTGTTGATCATGGGGATGGCACTGTTTTCATCATTGACATCCTGCAGCACACCTTTCTTTTCAAATGAATAGACCAGCGTGACAGGAATATGTTGGGCCATTGCCTTGGCGATTTCTTGTGCGATGGTATCTGCATTGGTGTTCAGCAGTTGACCGGTTTTGTCTTGTGTGATGGGGGCAATGATGATGTTGAGATCCATGTGTAGAAGAGAGAGGATCAGGTTGGTGTTTACGCTGTCCACATCTCCCACAAATCCAAAATCAATCGATGGGTGCACACGCTTGTGTGCTGTGATGCAATTGCCATCAGCACCTGAGAGCCCAATGGATGGAGCATTCAAGGCATTGAGCGATGCAACAACCTGTTTGTTGATCAGTCCTGCATACACCATCGTAACAACCTTCAGCGTTTCAGCATCGGTGATTCTTCTTCCATCAACCATTTGTTGGGGGATGGAAAGATCAGCCGCCAGTTTTGTTGCCAGTTTGCCTCCGCCATGTACAAGGATTTTTTTGCCTTTCAGTGCTGAGAAGGAAGAAAGAAAAGTACTGAGCTTGGTAGCATCGTCTATGATGTTACCGCCGACTTTGATGATATATAATTTGTTTTCGTTCATTGAAGTAGTGATGATATCACTGCCTGAGCAGCCCATACCCGGTTGGAAGCTTCCTGCGTAATGATGCTGTTGGGCCCATCCAATATTTCGTCAGACAGTTCTATGTTTCTTCTTACAGGCAGACAATGCATCACTTTTGCATTGCATGTTTGCCCGATTTTTTCGTTTGTTAACATCCAATCTCCCCCGAAGGGTGGCATGCTGCTGTAAGGAGAATAAGCACTCCAGTTTTTCACGTATACAAAGTCAGCATCTTTCAATGCTTTCTCCTGGTCGTATTCGATGGTTGCCCCTTGGGTAAATTCTTCTGCCAATTCATATCCTTTGGGATGGGTAATCACTAAATCTGCCTCTCCCCATGCATTCACCCACTGCGCAAAGCTGTTGGCAACGCACTGTGGCAGGGCTTTTACATGCGGCGCCCAGGTGAGCACCACTTTGGGTTTAGGTAAGGGCATATTGATTTCAGCCAATCTACTGTTTGTTGCTTGCCAAGATTCAGTGATGGTAATGAGGTCTGTCAGGCTTTGCAATGGGTGCAGGGTAGCACTCTCGAGGCTCAGGACAGGGATTCCGGCGTATTGGATGAATTGTTTGATGATATGTTCTCCGTAATCCGCTTCGCGGTCTTTTAGCCCTGGGAAGGTCCTGATGGCAAGGATGTCGAAATAGTTGCCCATGATGGGTGCTGCGTCTTTCACATGTTCTACCGTTGTACCATTCATGATGGCACCCTCTTCAAATTCCAGGGACCAGCCTTCATTGCCAACATTGAAAATCACCGTTTCCATGCCCAGTTGTTGTGCAGCAACCTGTGTGCTCAACCTTGTGCGCATGCTTGGATTCAGAAAAAGACATCCAATTCTTTTGCGTTTCCCCAGTGTTTCGTCTTTCCATGGATTGGACTTGTAATCAAGGGCTTTCCTGATCAGTGCCGGAATGTTTTGGACGTCATGTGCTGAGATGAATTGTTTCATGATGGCTTTATTGTTGGTATTGGGCAATGGCAGATGTCAATGCGTCAATGAATGATGTTGCGTCTTCCATTGTCAGGGCTAATGAAGGAAGCAGCCTGATCACATTGGGTTTTGCTTCGCCTGTAAAGATCCTGTGTTTGAAAAGCAGGTCCTTCTTGAGGTTCTTGTGCGAGTCGGGCACATCAAAACCAATCATCAGTCCATACCCCCTGACACCACTGATCTCGGGTATAGCCTTTAGCTCTGATTGAAGGTAGTTTCCGATTTTTTCAGCGTTCTGCATCAACGATTCCTGTTCAATCACTTCCAGTACCGCCAATGCCGCAGCGCAGGCCAGGTGGTTCCCTCCAAACGTGGTGCCCAGCATAAAATGTTTTGCTTTGATTTTTGGAGCGATGATGATGCCTCCAATCGGGAATCCATTGCCCATTCCTTTGGCCATGGAGTAGATGTCTGCATCAACCCCAGCAAAATCATGGCTGAAAAATTTCCCAGATCTTCCATAGCCACATTGCACGCTGTCTGCAATATAAATGGCGCCAAAGTCGTCACATTGTTTTCTGATGGCTTGCAGGAATTCATTGCTGGCCACATTGATCCCCCCCACGCCCTGGATTCCTTCTACAATGACGGCAGCAATCTCATTGCCCTCCTGACTGAAGTGTGCCTCCAGTGCCTCAATGTCATTGAAGGGGAGAAAGCTGATGTTGTCGGTTTCATTGACTGGAGCAACGATATTGGGATTGTCTGTTGCCGCTACTGCCAATGAAGTTCTGCCATGGAATGCTTTGGTGAAGGCAACGATTTTTTTTCTTCCTGTATGAAAAGAGGCAAGCTTGAGGGCGTTTTCATTGGCCTCTGCTCCTGAATTACAGAGAAAAAGATCAAAGTCTTTTTTTCCTGAGACCTCACCCAATTTTGCAGCCAGTTCATCCTGTAAGGGGATCCTGATGGAGTTGGAATAAAAGGCAATCTGGTGGAGTTGGTCTTCAATGCGTTTTACCCAATGGGGATGGGTATGGCCAATGCTGATGACAGCATGGCCGCCATACAGGTCCATGTACTCGGTATTGTTCTTGTCCCAAACCCTGGTGCCTTTGGCATGTGTGATGGTGATATCGTTGATGGGGTAAACGTCAAAAGTTTTCATGATGCTTTGTAAAGATTGTTTGCGATTTCTGCGGACAATTTGATTCCCTTGATCATGGCAGCGCTCAGTCCCTGGTATTCCATTTCATTGAGCCCTGCAATTGTGCATCCTTTGGGAGAAGTAACCTTGTCGATCTCCTGTTCTGGATGGCTTTTGTTTTCTGTCAGCAACTTGGCCGCGCCCAGTGCTGTTTGTGCGGCAATTTTCAATGCGTCGCCTGCATGAAATCCTATCTCCACACCACCCTGTGAAGCTGCACGTATGGTGCGAAGAAAGAAAGCAATGCCACAAGCACACAATGCAGTGGCTGCACTCATCATGTTTTCTTCGATGATGATGCTTTGCCCCATGGTATTGAACAATGCCTGCACCATGTTGATGTCTTTGGCTGTTGCATTGGAAGAGGAAAGGCAGGTCATGCTTTCCCTCACTTTCATCGCAGTATTGGGCATGGCCCTGATGATCCTAGCATGATCACCCAAAATAGTTTTGAAAACGCTGGTATGCGCTCCTGTAACCACCGATACAATTAATTGCTTTTTGGTGTTCACTGCAGGACTGATTTCTTCGAGCAATTCGTTCAGTTGTTGTGGCAGCACGCAAATAAAAATGGTATCTGCGCCCTTGATGGCTTCTGTATTGGAGAGGCTGGTCTTGAACCCTTTTTTTTGCAGTTCAGACAGGGCCTTTGCATTGCGTTTGGTAAGGGTGATGTCCTGTTTTTTGCAGGCGCCACTTTCTGCCAGCCCTTCTGCCAACGCCATGCCTATATTACCAGCTCCGAGTATGGTTGCTTTCATGTTTTTTCTTTTAAAAGGCTGATGCCTTTAGGTTCAGTCCGGTTGTTTGATCCAAGCCGAACAGGATGTTCATGTTCTGGACTGCTTGTCCGCTGGCGCCTTTGAGCAAGTTGTCAATGGCACTGTGCACAACGATCTTGTTGCCTTCCTGCTCAATAAAGAGTACACACTTGTTGGTGTTCACCACCTGTTTCAAGGCAATCGGTTTATCCGCCATGATGGTAAAAGGATGGCCTTGATAGAACTCCTTGTATAGGGCCTGGATGGATTCGAAGGACAAATTGGTACTGATGGTTGAGGATACAAAGATGCCCCTGGTGAAATCACCTCTCCAGGGCACAAAATGCACTGCAGGCAGATCATCGTTTTGCAGCTGATGCAAGGACTGATGGATTTCCGCAACATGCTGGTGCGTCAATGTTTTGTAGGCCTGGATATTGTTGGCCCTCCAGCTGAAATGACTGGTGGCACTCAACGATTGTCCGGCACCGGTGGAACCGGTGATGCCTGTGGTATATACTTCGCCCAGCAATCCTGCTTTTGCCAGCGGCAACAATCCTAGTTGGATGGCTGTTGCAAAGCAGCCCGGGTTGGCAATATTTTTTGCAGTAGCTATCTTGGCTTGGTTGATCTCCGGCAAGCCGTACACAAAGGTTCTGTCTCCTTGGTTGGCATCTTTGTTGAGCCTGAAATCATTCGCCAGGTCAATGATCCTGATGCCAGCATCAATCGTATTTTCTTTGAGGAACCTGGTGGATTCGGTATGGCCCAGGCAAAGAAAAAGAAGATCGATGTCGTTGTTGATCTCTCCGGAAAATACCATGTCTGTGGAGCCGAGAACATCTTGGTGCACATCGTGCAAGGGATTGCCAGCATTGCTCTTGCTGTGCACAAAGGCAATCGTAGCGTGGGGATGAACAAGAAGCAGTCGAATCAATTCACCGCCTGTATAGCCTGCTCCGCCGATGATACCGATCCTGATCTTGTTGCTCATGGGATTGAATTTAATCTTTTTTATTTTCTTGCTGTACGGCGTTCCAGATGATGGTCTGGTTTCCGAAGATCTTGCTGAAGCCTCTAACATCATTGCCCGTGAATCCTGCATTCATTTCGCCATACTTGCCAAACTTGCTGTTCATCAGGTCGTAGGAAGATTCGATGCCGATTACCTGGAACCGGTATGGCATCAACTGAACAAATACTTTCCCCGTTACATTTTCCTGAGAATGTTGAAGGAATGCTT
>CANHSD010000012.1 GCA_947463105.1 Chitinophagaceae bacterium | reverse complement strand
AATCCCGGAAAAGCAGTTGTTCAGGAAAGCAGGGAACTATCCGGTGAGGATCTATGCCACCAATCAAAAAGGATGCAGTGATACACTTGTGCAAAACCTTGTGGTACATCCTATTCCTTCATTGGATGCCGGTTCAGATTCCATCCTATGTCTCGGCACACCCATCCAACTCAAACCCAAAGGAGCAGCCACGTATGAATGGTTTTCCGGTCCAACCCTCAGTTGCACCAATTGTGAACAGCCATTTATCAACCCCGTTTCAGATGCCATTTATTTTGTCAAAGGAACATCTGCCATTGGTTGTTCCACAATTGATTCAATCGACATCAAGGTGATTCAACCCTCAACAGTAGTTGCTTCCGCTGATACCTTGGTCTGTTTTGGAGATGCCATAAGGATTCAGGCAAGTGGTACCCTGCTGTATTCCTGGACACCCGCCAACGGCCTGAGTCGCACAGATATTGCTGGCCCTACAGTAAAGCCGACGCAAACCACAACCTATACCGTCACTGGTATGGATGCCTACAATTGTTTTGTTACCAAGGATGATGTAGTGGTAACGGTCATTCCTCTGCCAACCGTCAATGCAGGCCGGGATACTACCATCATGGCAGGTTATCCGCTCCAACTGAAGCCTGTTTATTCTCCCGATGTGAGCCGTGTACAATGGGTTCCGGCCTTGTTCCTCAGTTGCAGTGATTGCAAGACACCTGTCACGACTCCATCCTATTCTGCAACCTATACTTTGTTTGCCTACACTCCAGAAGGTTGCATGTCAAAGGATGTGGTCAACGTATTTGCTACATGCACCGGTGATAATCTTTTTATTCCCAATACATTTTCTCCCAATGGGGATGGCATCAATGAGGTTTTTTATCCCCGTGGTAGGGGCATAGAAAAGATCAGGTCGATGAGGATTTTCAGCCGGTGGGGACAATTGATTTACCTCAAAGAAAACTTCCTTGCCAACGATCAGAATGCTGCCTGGAATGGGAAGCGCCAGGGGCAATTTGTTACCCCGGATGTTTATGTATACATGATTGATCTGGTTTGTGAAAATGGCAATATCATCACACTGAAAGGAGATGTAACATTGATCAGATGATAAAAAGCCCCAGTATTCACCTATATCGCTGTGTTATTTATTTTCTCTCCCTTATGATTTTGTGCAATTTGGTCAAAGGTCAGGACCTTCATTTTTCACAATTCTATGAAGCGCCGCTCTTGCGCAATCCTGCATTGGCAGGGCTATATGAAGGTGATGTGCGTATTCAAGGGGTCTACCGCAACCAGTGGAACAGTGTGGCATTCCCATACCAGACAGGTTCTATCAATGCAGAATATAAATTTCCAGTAGGCAAGGGGGAAGATTTTCTGACAGTCGGCGGCCAGGTGCTGTACGACAAGGCCGGAACGGTTCAATTGCAGACGGTGCACATGCTTCCCATGGTGAATTTTCACAAATCGCTCAGCACCACCAAGGTTTCCTATTTATCGCTTGGGTTTATGGGAGGCATGGTCAACCGCCGGCTTGACCGATCAAGGGTAACTACCAACAGCCAGTACGATGGTTTTTATTTCAATGGATCCCTGCCAGATGGAGAGACCTTTACCGGTAGTTATTCTTATGCGGACATGTCGGTTGGCATGAGTTTCAATACTACCCTGGGCAGCAATGACCAGCACTATATTTTTGGGGGATTGGCGTATCACCATTTCAATAAACCCATGAATTCATTTTATGGGAACATTGCACACCTGCCCAAATGGGTGGCATCTGGTGGATTAAAACTCAACCTTGATGACGTTACCTATATTACTTTTCATGGCGACATAACCGATCAACAACCTTTCAGGCAGATGATGGGGGGTGGTACCTTTTCAAAACGGATGGGGGATGAGTACGCTTCAACAACTATAGTTCATGCTGGGATGTATTACAGGTACAATGACGCCATTGTTCCTGTGTTGAAGTTTGATGTCAAGCAGCTTTCCATCGGCATCAGTTATGATATCAATATTTCTACCCTGGCCCCGGCCAGCCTCAACAGGGGAGGCTTTGAAATATCACTTGGTTACCTGGCGATCAAGCCCAAACATGCTGAAATCATTCTCTGCCCCAAGTTTTGATCAATGCTGCTGGTTTTTTGCACTGGTTTATTCTTTTTCCCCGGAAACAAAAAATACTGTTTCTCTGTTGTAAATTAGCAGCGTAAATTAAAATCATTAAAACAACAAGAAACAATGGCTATTCAACAAGGACAAATGGCTCCCGATTTCAGTCTTTTCAATACAGAGAAGAATAAGGTGAGTCTCGCAGATTACAAAGGTAAAAACCTGGTAATCCTTTTCTTCCCACTGGCTTTTACTGGTGTTTGCACAACTGAACTCTGCTCAGTAAGGGACAACCTGAATGTTTATACATCACTCAATGCTGATGTTGTTGGCATTTCTGTAGACTCACTTTTCAGTCTCGGTAAGTTCAAGGATGAACAACAGTACAATTTCCCCCTGCTCTCTGATTTTAACAAGGAAACATCCCAGGCATACGGTGCATTCTATGATGAGTTTGTGCTCGACATGAAAGGGGTATCCCGCAGGGCTGCCTTTGTGGTTGACAAGGATGGCCTGGTGCAATATGCTGAAGTCCTTGAAAGCGCAGGCGATCTTCCCAACTTCGATGCCATCAAAGAAACCCTTTCTGGCCTGAACTGATCCTAAAGGACCTGTACAATAAGGAACTTGAGATAATTGGTGTTTTCCAATCCCCTGATGATCGGATGGTCTGCAGATTGTGATTGAAATACCACCTGTCTCAAGTTTCTTTTTGCGTCCTTAGCAGCCATTTCAATGGTTTGGTAAAATACATCCGGTTGTACCAGATTTGTACAGGAGGATGTTACCAAAAAACCTCCTGGCTTCAGGAGTTTCATCCCCCTCAGGTTGATTTCCTTGTACCCACCGATGGCATTCTGCACATTCTCACGGCTTTTGGTAAACGAAGGAGGGTCGAGCATCACAACATCCCATTTCTTTTCTTCCTTGCTCCACTGTTTCAATGCATCAAAGGCGTTTATGGCCTGAAAACTGATGTTGTCAAGCTGGTTCAGGGCTGCATTTTCCCTGGCCTGTTCTACAGCATTTTCAGAGATGTCCAGCCCTAGTACATGTTTTGCGCCATAGCTGGCCGCATGGATTTCAAAGGTTCCGGTATAGCAAAACGCACCCAATACATCAGCACCTTTTACAATGTGTTCAATGGCCCGCCGGTTATCCCTTTGGTCAAGAAAATATCCTGTCTTCTGCCCCTTTTCCACATCCACCAGGAATTTCAGGCCATTTTCAACAATCGGAATCTTGGTATCAAAAGGGGTAGAAAGAAAACCTTTTTTCTGCTCCATCCCTTCCATTTCCCTGACCCCAACATCATTTCGTTCATAAATGCCTTTTGGGGAAAATATTTTTTCCAATGCTGCAACGATCTCATTTTTCCACTTGTCAATCCCTAATGCAATGGTTTGCAATACAAAATAGTCGTTAAACTTGTCGATAATCAGTTGAGGCAATCCATCCGCTTCACCAAAAATCAACCTGCAGTTTTCGGTATAGCCAATTTTTTTCCGGTACTCCCATGCTTCCAGGATTCTCCTGTGAAAGAAAGCAGCATTGATTTCCTCCGCCTTGTTTCTGGTGAGGAGCCTGATCGGAATCCTTGAAACAGGGTTGAAATACCCTCGTCCCACGAATTTGTGGTCATAGGTATATACGTCAGCAATGTCGCCAGCCTCCAGCGCATCATCCATCAAATCAATCTCATTGGAGAATATCCATGGATGTCCGCTCACTACCCTGTTGCTGATTTTTCTGTTTAAAACCACTTTCTTCATGCTGCAAAGGTAAACTTTCGTGGAAAAGGCAGAAATTTGCATTTCTCAGCTATAAAACGCGACAATTTGGCTTGTCTAACGAAGATGGCAAGCCATTTGAGCAGTATTCATTGCAAATTCAAATACCATGGAAGAAAAAGAAATGATGCCAAATGAAGAACAGGTTCCTGCTGAAAACATTGAAAATGAAGTCAAGGAGGAGGCCATCAGTGAAGTTGATCAGCTGAAACTGGATGTTGAAGAGCAGAAGCAGAAATTCATCCGCCTTTATGCTGAGTTTGATAATTTCAAGCGCAGGAACGCAAAGGAGCGGGTTGAGCTGATCCAGACTGCCGGAAGGGATGTGATCCAGTCGATGCTTGAAGTGATGGATGACTGCGACAGGGCAGAAAAACAGCTTCAGACCAGCGAAGACCTGCAACAAATCAGGCAGGGGATCCAACTTGTTTTCACCAAGCTCAGGAACACCTTGCAGGCAAAGGGTGTAAAGGAAATGAAAAGCATTGGAGAAGAATTCAACCCAGATATTCATGAAGCCATCACTGAAATTCCGGTCAATGACCCATCAATGGTTGGTAAAGTGGTTGATGAAGTAGAGAAGGGCTATACCCTCAACGATAAAATCATAAGGTATTCAAAAGTGGTGGTAGGAAAATAAATGGCTTTGTCCAATTAAACAGCAGATATGTCCAAACGCGATTATTACGAGATACTGGGGGTAACCAAATCCTCTTCAGCGGATGAGATCAAGAAAGCCTACCGCAAGGTGGCCATGCAATTCCATCCTGACAGAAATCCTGGCGACAAGGCCGCTGAGGAGAAATTCAAGGAAGCTGCTGAGGCCTATGAGGTACTGAGCGACCAGGAAAAACGTGCCCAGTATGACAGGTATGGGCATGCGGGTATGAACAGCCGTGGTGGTGGTTTCGGTGGCGGACAGGGCATGAACATGGATGATATCTTCAGCAATTTTGGCGATATCTTCGGAGACGATATTTTCGGAAGCTTTTTTGGCGGTGGCGGTGGACGTCAGCGCGGTGGCGGTGGCAGGGCCAGGGGAACAAGGGGAAGCAATCTTCGTATCAAGTTGAAGATGAATTACGAGGAGATTGCCAAGGGCGCCAACAAAACTGTCAAGGTTAAAAAATATACCGGATGCACCAGCTGTGGTGGTTCCGGCGCAAAGGATAAAAATGCTGTTCAGACCTGTGGCACCTGCGGAGGAAGCGGACAGGTGAGAAAGGTTACCAATACTTTTTTGGGTCAGATGCAAACAGTGGGCACTTGCACCACCTGTAATGGAGAAGGGTCAACCATCACCAGCAAATGTACTTCCTGCAAAGGAGAGGGCAGGGTGTATACCGAAGAAACCATCAATATTGACATACCAGCCGGTGTGCAGGATGGCATGCAGCTTAGCTTGAGTGGAAAGGGCAATGCGGGTGAGCGTGGTGGCGCAGCAGGTGATTTGATTGTACTGATTGAAGAAGAACCGCATGCAGAATTGCAGCGCGACAACCTCAATGTTATCTATGATATGTACATCAGTTTCCCAGATGCTGTTTTTGGCGCGAACCTTGAAGTGCCGACGATTGATGGCAGGGCCAAAATCAAGATTCCACCAGGTACCCAAGGAGGAAAAATTTTCAGGTTGAAAGGAAAGGGTTTTCCCTCCATCAATTCATATGAAAAAGGAGACCAATTGATCCATGTCAATGTTTGGATCCCCCAGGAGCTTTCTGCGGAAGAAAAAGAAATGGTTGAAAAAATGAAGGAAGCCAAAAACTTTCAGCCCCAACCCGATAAGAGCGAGAAAAGCTTTTTCTCCAAGGTCAAGGAAATGTTTGGTTCATAGCTTGCGCAAGGATCATTCTGCGATTTGCATGATCTGATCAATGTTTCTGCCATATCCATTGTAGTCGAGCCCGTACCCAACCACAAAAAGATTGGGGATCTCAAACCCCCTATAATCAATTTGAATAGGGAATTGTGTGGCCTCTTTTTTGTGCAATAAAGCACAGATTTTCAATGAGCGGGGTTGCTGGTGCATCAACTGTGGAAGGAATTCGGAAAGCGTTTTTCCGGTGTCAACGATGTCTTCAATAATGATGACATCCCTTTCAAAAACATCAGCCTCAAGACCGATGGCTGTAACCACGGACCCTGAAGACTTTGTACCTTTGTAGGATGCCAGTTTGATGAAACTGATTTCAGCAGGGATTTGTATTTTTTTGAACAGGTCTGAAGCAAACATGAATGATCCGTTCAATATGGCGATAAAAAGAGGTTTTTTACCATCATAATCTTCATTGATTGATGCTGCCATTTTTTCAATGGCCGTGTTGATGTCTGCCTTGCTCAAGTAAGGCACAAACAATTTATCCAATACCTGTTTTTCCATGTTATTTTTTTGGGATCTTGATTTTTTGGCCAACCTGCAGGGCTTCTTTTTTCAAGTGATTGATCTTTTTGAGCGCCTCCACTGTCGTGCCATATTTTTTGGAGAGGCTATACAGAGAGTCGCCTTTTTTTACCAAATGGGTTTTCTTGACCTTGATGCGCTTGCCCGCTTTTTCTTTTGCTGGCATTACGCTTTTGTATCTTTCTTCTGGCTCAATGGGTTTTTCACTGTTTGCGACAGCTTCTAGTGGCTTGTTCCTGATCTTCGCAAAGTAATTTTGCAGGTATTCATCTTCTTCATTTTCTGCAAACTTATTCAGTTCATTGAGTTGATAAGCCTCTATGTATTTGATCAGGGTCTGGGCATAAATTGGATTGGTGGCATAGCCAGCCTTTTTTAGTCCCCAGGCCCATGCTGCATAATCATTGGCATCGTAGTCAAAGAGGAATGCATAGCGTGGCTGGGATTTGAGGTAATCGGAATGGTCAAGGTAGGAAGCTTTTGCATCCTCATATTTCCTGAAACATTCTCCTTCTGCATCATCGTTGTGGTATACTTTTTCACCTGTCCAGCTGCTCTTGCATTTGATACCAAAATGATTGTTTGATTGCAGCACGAGGTCACTTTTTCCAGCATTTGTTTCATGTATGCCCTGCGCAATTTTGATGGACGCGGGTACTCCTGTCCTTTCCATTTCCTTTACCGCGAGTGCTGCATATTGTTCAATGTACCTGATGATATTTTCATTGGGAGCATCCTGCGAAAAGGCAGGACAGGCGCTTGAAAACACAAAGCTAAGGAGTAAAAAAAATTTGTTCTGTGGTTTCATGTTTTTCATTTTTTAAGCAGGATGCTCAATCCATCCCTTACTGTCAACATTACTTTTTCTACCCGATCGTCTTCACGAATAAATGTGTTGAACGCAGCAACAGCTTTTGCGCTCTTCCCATTGATTTTCTCTTTCAGTACTTCCCCATGGAAAAGCACATTGTCCACAATAAAAAAAGTACCGCGTTTTACTTTTTCAATCAACATGCCATAATAGTCGAGGTATCCTGTTTTATCTGCATCGATGAACACAAGGTCCCAGTCTTCATTCAACAAAGGCAACAATTCTCTGGCGTTTCCAGCATGCAATTTGATCTGATGGGCATGTTCACTCCTGTTGAAGTAGGCTTGCGCAATGGCAGCATCTTCTTTTCGCAGCTCAATGGTATGCAAAACTCCATCAGAAGAAAGCCCCTTGGCCAGGCAAAGGGCACTGTAACCTGTAAAGGTGCCAATCTCCAAAATCCGCTTTGGTTTGATCATTTTGCTGAGCATCGACAGCAGGTTTCCCTGAAGCGGTCCGCTGATCATGTGGGGTTCGGCATGGTTGTTTTGGGTAAACGCATGAATCTCACGCAACAGCGCGTCTGTGGCAGAACTGTTCGCTTCTGCATATTCATTGGCCAAAGGAAGGATAAACTCCATTATTGCAAAATTACACCCTTCACCCTGCAGATACAAGGGACAACTGTTGCAGAAAAGCGAAAATTTTTATCAGCCCTTCTTGGAAATCAGCATCAATCCGAGAAAAGTGAGCATGCCATTGATCAGGAGCATTTCAAATCCAATCTGATACCCATTGAACCAAGCAGCGGCATTCTTTCCCAGGGCATAACAGGCAGCAGGGGCAATCAGGCAAACGGCGGTTACGGCATATCCAGCCCCCAATTTTCTTTTTGTCAGGATGCCAAAGGCGAACAAGCCCAGCAAAGGACCATAGGTATAACCTGCCAGATCCAGGATGATGCCAATGATGGATTTGTTGTCAATCCATTTGAAGAGCATGATGCAGAAAAGAAAGATGACAGCAAAGCTCAGGTGCACCATGATCCTTGTTCTTTTCTGTGACGCTTCAGAAAGACCTTCTTTTCTCCTGATGCCCAGGATGTCAATGCAAAAGGAAGATGTCAATGCGGTAAGGGCTCCGTCAGCGCTGGGGAACAAGGCAGAGATCAATGCAATGATAAAGATGATGCCAATGGCCGGGGGGAGGTGAAATAGTGCAATGGTTGGGAACAGGTCATCGCCGATCACATTTCTCCCTTCAAACAAGAATTGTTTTCCGTCATAGGTGGCACCCTTGTCAGAAAGGTAGAGATAGAGCAGCCCGCCCAGAACCAAAAATAGCAGGTTTACCAGCACCATGATTGCGGTGAAAGTGAAAATATTTTTTTGGGAATCTTTCATGGTTCGGACACTGATGTTTTTCTGCATCATCTCTTGGTCAAGCCCAGTCATGGCGATGGCAATTACGGCACCTCCAATGATGTTTTTCAAAAAGAAAGCCTTGCTGTTGATGTCCGTTTCAAAGATTTTCGTGTAGCCCTTTTCCGTCATCATGCCCAGTGCCTGCCCGAGAGAAAGGTCAAGGTTGGAAAGGATGTAGGCAAGACAGATTACCAGTCCTATCAGCATAAAGCTTGTCTGTAAGGTATCCGTGTAAACGATGGTTTTTACGCCCCCTTTCCAGGTATAGAGCAGGATCATCAGCAAGATCAATGCTGCTGTAAAAACAAAGGGCACATGCATCTTGTCAAGAATGAAAATCTGCAACACATTGATAACAAGGAATAACCTGGCTGTTGCGCCAAAAGTTCTTGAGATGATGAAGAACAAGGCACCGGTTTTATAACTTTCTTTTCCAAAACGCTGGTCAAGATAATGGTAGATGGAAGTGAGGTTCAGTTTGTAATACAAGGGAATCAATACGTAGGCAATGGCAAGGTATCCGAAAACGTATCCAATGATTACCTGGAAATAAGCGAATCCATTGAATCCTGTTGGGGAGATATTACCCACGGTACCGGGAACCGAAACGAAGGTCACCCCGGAGAGAGAAGTGCCAATCATGCCAAATGCCACCAGCATCCAGTTTGAATTTCTGTTGCCAATGAAGAAGGATTCATTGGTGGCATTTCGTGCTGTGTACATGGCCACACCCAATAAAAGGGTAAAATACCCTAAAACGAAAGAAAAAAGCAGTAAAGAAGACATGTTTTTCCGTTTAAGTCGGCAAGGTAATGCATTTAAAAATATCTATTTTTGGTGAATGTTAGAGAGGTTGTTCATCCAGAATTATGCAATCATCGCACAATTGGATATTTCGTTTTCCAAGGGGTTGGTGATTATTACCGGGGAAACCGGCGCCGGCAAGAGCATCCTGATGGGTGCACTGGGGTTGGCGCTTGGCGAAAGGGCAGACAGTACCCAATTGAGAGACAAGGACAAGAAGACTGTCATTGAGGCTGTGTTCAAAACCATGCGCACTGCTTCAATTGTGCAATTTTTCATTGAGGCAGATATTGAGGCTGAGGAAGAAATCATCCTTCGGAGAGAAATCCAGTCATCAGGCAAGTCAAGAGCTTTTATCAATGATACGCCCGTCAGCCTTGCCCAGCTACAGCAACTGGCAACAATTTTGGTAGACCTGCACCAACAGTTTGATACACTGGAGTTGGGGAATAAACATTTTCAGCGTGTTTTGCTGGATGCAAGGGCAGGATGCATGCAAGAAATGGTTGAATATACCCAGCTCTACGGCCAATCTACAGCCATTCAGAAAAAGATTGCATCAATTGAAGCCTTGCTCCAGAAGGCCCAACAGGAAAGGGATTACAAGATTTTCCTGTTGAACGAATTAGAGGAACTGAATTGGACCGATGGTGAAGCCAGGCTAATTGAGGAAGAGCTTGACCTGCTCTCTCATGCAGACCAGATCAGGCTTGGCATAGGCAAGATTGGGTTTGTCATGAACGAAGGTGAGCAG
Source organism: Chitinophagaceae bacterium (assembly GCA_947463105.1). Taxonomy (GTDB): domain Bacteria; phylum Bacteroidota; class Bacteroidia; order Chitinophagales; family Chitinophagaceae; genus Pollutibacter. Next base: position 11,894 of record CANHSD010000012.1, on the reverse strand, counting down.
CCCTTGATACCGCAGATTCGGACAATGGTGTCGCAACTCCAGTCTTTGGCCAGCCATCATCCTTCTTTGCCTGCATTGGTTGCAAGGCTGGAGTCCTCCTATGTGGAGATCAAGGACATCAGCAATGACCTTGAATCTTTGCTCGATGGCATTTCAGTTGACGATAAAAAAATGGAACAGTTGAACGAGCGACTGGCCAACGCCCAGCGCTTGTCAAAAAAGCATGCACTGCCTGCCATTGATGGGCTGGTTGAAAAGAGAATTGAGCTATCCAATGAACTAGCGGTTTTTGAAACATCTCAGGATGAATTGGGTGCATTACAAAAACAAATAGAAGTCTTGCAGGCCAACGCAACCGCACTTGCTTCCGTGATACACAAAAAACGAAAAGCGCAGGTTCCAATTCTTGAAGGCGCTTCAAACGAATTGTTGAAAAGAGTGGGGATGCCCAACGCTTCATTGAAAATTGACCTCAAACCCATTGCCCTTTCCGCCTCAGGAACAGAAGAAGTTTTATTTCTTTTTGATGCTAACAAGAGCGGCCACTATGAGCTATTGCACAAAGTGGCCAGTGGCGGTGAGCTGAGCAGGTTGATGCTTGTACTCAAATCTTTGGTGGCAGGATCATTGGAGATGCCCACCTTGATATTTGATGAGATTGACAGTGGCATCAGTGGTGAAGCGGCCAAGCAGGTTGGTGTCCTGATGGAAGAACTGGCCATTGCCCATCAGCTCATTGCCATTACCCACCAGCCCCAGATAGCAGCACGAGCGAATCAGCATCTCTATGTGTACAAGCAATCCGAAAATGGCAGCATTACCACCAGCATCCGGGTCCTCAATGAACAGGAACGGATCCACACCATCGCCAAAATGCTGGCAGGAGAAAATCCCAGCGAAGCTGTACTGGCTTCCGCACGGGAAATGATCAAGTAGCTGAATGGGGTGAGAGGCGTTCAACAAATTGCCTATATTTGCCCCCAAATCTATCAGCTATGTCCAATCAACTGCTCAAAGGAAAAAAAGGAATCATATTTGGTGCGCTGGATGAGAAGTCCATTGCCTGGAAAACAGCCCTGGCCTGCCATGCACAAGGTGCGGAAATTGTATTGTCCAACGCACCCATCGCATTGAGAATGGGGGAGATCAATAAATTGTCTGAACAGATCAATGCCCCGGTTATTGGAGCAGATGTGACCAATATGGACGATCTCAAAAATCTCTTTACCGAGAGCATGAAGCATTTTGGTGGCGGAATCGATTTTATTCTTCACTCCATTGGCATGAGCCTTAACCTAAGAAAAGGAAAGGGGTATACTGAAATTGATTATGGATTCAACCAAAAAACATTTGACATCTCTGCCATGTCTTTGCACCGTGTATTGCGCACCGCCTGGGATATGGATGCCCTGAACGAGTGGGGAAGCGTGGTTGCCCTCAGTTATATTGCTGCCCAAAGGGTTTTCCCGGATTACAATGAAATGGCTGACGCCAAGGCATTGCTGGAAAGTGTGACCCGTAGTTTTGGCTACCATTATGGCGTAAAAAAGAAAGTAAGGATCAATACCATTTCACAATCACCCACCAGAACTACCGCTGGTAGTGGGGTAAAGGGTTTTGATGGTTTTGTGAACTATGCAGAGAAGATGAGTCCTTTGGGCAATGCCTCGGGTGAAGATTGTGCCAACTATTGCGTGACCCTTTTCTCAGACATGACCAAGATGGTGACCATGCAAAACCTCTTCCATGATGGAGGATTTTCATTTACCGGTGTCACACAGGCCGTCATTGAACAAATGGAAAAATAAAATTTGCATTGTATGAAGTGGAGAGATTATTTAGGGTACATCGGGGTTGTTACCGGTTCTTTGACCTTTGTTCCTCAGGTTTGGATGGCCTGGAAAACCAGGTCTGTTGGTGATTTGTCCATTTGGATGCTCCTGATCCTGCTTACCAATGTAGTGATCTGGCTTATTTACGGTATCACAGGCAAAGACAGGGCCATGATTTTGGCAAATTCAATTATCCTGGTGCTCTCACTGTTGATGTTGTATTTCAAGCTGACTTTTTAACAAGACAATTTAATAAGACCTTCTCATTACGCGAAAAGCCACCCGGAGGGTGGCTTTTCGCGTAATGAGATATGCTAATATTCATCTTCATTGAAAAAGAAGTCATCTTGGCTTGGATAATCAGGCCAGATGTCATCTATTCCTTCAAAGATGTCTCCTTCGTCTTCAAGCTCCTGAAGGTTTTCAATAACCTCAATAGGGGCGCCGCTCCTGATGGAATAATCAATCAGTTCATCCTTGGTAGCTGGCCAAGGTGCGTCTTCTAAATATGATGCTAATTCGAGTGTCCAGAACATAGGGGTATGTTTTAGAATTTCGGCAAATGTAATGGTTAATTTGATATATCCCAATCCCAAGATATCAACAGATTTACAGGATAGTAAACAGTTGTTTGATTAACTTCAATTGAAATTTCCCTATTATGCTCGAAGCGAAAGGAATAATCAAATATTATGGCAGCCTTGAAGTGCTCAAGGGCGTAGATATTTCCATTCAAAAAGGAGAAATAGTGAGCATTGTAGGGTCTTCTGGTGCAGGCAAAACAACCCTTTTGCATATTTTGGGTACATTGGACAGCCCTGATAAAGGTGAGTTGTATTTTGAGGGCAGGAGAACCGACCAGCTCAAAGGAAAAGCATTGGCGGCCTTCAGGAATGAGAACATAGGATTTGTATTTCAATTCCATCATTTGCTGCCGGAGTTTTCCGCTTTGGAAAACATCTGCATACCGGGATGGATTGCCGGAAAAAAAAGCAGTGTGTTGGAAAAAAAGGCCCTTGCCTTGATGGACAGATTGGGTATTGCAGAAAGATCCAGCCATAAGCCCTCTGCACTTTCCGGAGGAGAGCAACAACGTGTGGCTGTTGCAAGGGCCCTGATCAATGACCCTGGGATTGTTTTTGCAGATGAGCCAACGGGCAACCTCGATTCTGCCAATGCCACCTCACTGCATCAACTTTTTCAACAGTTAAGGGACGAGCTGAAACAGACCTTTGTCATCGTAACGCATAATGAGGAACTGGCGGCCATGAGCAACAGAACTGTTCATCTTAGGGATGGTAGATGGGCTAATTGATATCTAAACCCTTGGTTTCCAAGGAATTTCTTCAGCGTTAAGCTCGAGTGCAATGTATCTCCCCAGCATGAAAAGATAATCGCTGAGCCTGTTGATATACTGGACAATCAAATTATCATGAGGTTCTCCAGAGACCAACAGGGCTACTACCAGTCTTTCTGTTCTCCTGCAAACACAACGGGCAATATGAATATGGGATACCGTGGGATGGCCTCCCGGCAATATAAAGAACTGCAATGGTGGGAGGGTGGCATCCATCCTGTCCATTTCATTTTCCAACAACAGCACATCTTCAACAGTCAGGTCAGGGATTTTCATTTTGGTTTCCTTGGCAGGGTCGCAGGCCAAGGCAGAACCGATGGTGAAAAGCCTGTCTTGAAGTTCTTTCAGTATGTTTTTGGTATGTTCATCTTGGATAAGGTCCCTGCAGAGGCCGATATAGGAATTGAGTTCATCTACCGTTCCATAAGCCTCTATTCTGTCGTGGGCTTTTGATACCTTGGTTCCACCAATCAGTGAAGTTGTTCCCTTGTCCCCCGTTTTTGTATAAATCTTGAATGCCATCTTCACAATTGATTTTTATGATAATGTGGCAACGAGGCTTTTGTTCACCTAGGAGAAGTTTTTTTTTACACAACGCTAGCCGCGTCTTTTCTTTTGTCGCTTTCCAGCACACCATCCCTGAGCCTGATCACCCTTTTGGCATAGTTGGAAATATCTTCCTCATGCGTAACCAGCACTACGGTATTGCCCTCATCATGGATCTGGGCAAAAATATTCATGATTTCATAAGAGGTTTTGGTATCAAGGTTACCGGTGGGTTCATCGGCTAGAATAATGGAGGGATTGTTGACCAATGCCCTGGCGATGGCAACCCTTTGGCATTGACCACCAGAAAGCTCATTGGGTTTGTGGTGGCTCCTGTCCATCAAATCCACCTTTCTCAATACTTCCTGGGCCATTTCCAGCCTTGTCTTTTTGTTGATGCCGGCATAGACCAGTGGTAGCGCAACATTTTCCAGCGCGCTCAATCGGGGAAGAAGGTTGAACTGTTGAAACACGAATCCAATTTCCTTGTTGCGTATGTCTGCCAGGTTGTTGTCCAGCATGGTACTCACATCATGACCGTTCAAAATATATTTGCCTGATGAGGGAGAGTCCAGGCACCCAAGGATATTCATCAGGGTGCTTTTCCCTGAACCTGAAGGCCCCATCAGGGCCACATATTCATTGCGCTGGATGTCCAGGGAAATGCCTTTCAGCACCTGAAGTTCCTGCCTGCCCATGATATAGTTTTTCTTGATCTCTTCGAGGTGGATAACTGAATCAGACATGGTATTATTTTTTGATCACTTTGGGCACGGTGAAAAATGGTCCTTCTGTAGTTGGTGCATTCTTGAGTGCAGTTGCATTGTCAATGGAACCTTTGATCTCATCTTCACGAAGCCTGTTTCCCTCTGTTCCCATATGGGTCAGTGGTTGCACGCCTGTGGTGTCGATTTCATTGAGTTTCTCTACAAAGCCAATCATTTGAGCAAGGTCTTCCTGAATTTCTGCCAGTTCCTGGTCATTGAATTCCAGCTTGGAGAGTTCTGCGAGTTTTTGGGTGGTTTCCCTGTTGAGTTCCATTTGCGCAATTTCAGTGTAAAATTAATCCATTTCGGGCCATTGCATGGATTTTATTGATGAATGGAATGCCTGGTGCTGGGTCTTCATCCCCTCCTTTACATTTATTATCTTTGTCGGATGAAAAACGGTAATGCGATCGTTATGAGCGGGATCAGGCCTACAGGCTTCCTGCACCTGGGGAACTATTTTGGGGCCATGCGCAACTATGTAAAATTGCAGGAGGAGTATACCTGTTATTTTATGGTAGCAGACCTGCATGCCCTTACAACACATCCCGATACCAAAGAACTGAAGGAAAATGTACACCGTGTACTGGCAGAGAACATTGCCTGCGGCATCGATCCTGAGAAGGCAGCTTTGTATTGCCAAAGCCATGTAAGGGAGACCTCTGAACTCTATCTGTACCTCAACATGCTGGCCTATTTGGGAGAACTTGAAAAGACAACCACCTTCAAAGATAAGGCAAGGTTACAGCCAGACAACATCAATGCTGGATTGCTTACCTATCCTGTACTGCAGGCCGCCGACATCATTCTTCACCGTGCCACCTGGGTGCCTGTTGGCAAAGACCAGGAGCAACACCTGGAGATGGCAAGGAATTTTGTCAAGCGCTTCAACCACCGCTATGGGGAAGTGTTTCCTGAACCATTGGCCTACAACTTTGGGGAAGACCTGGTAAAAGTGCCGAGCCTTGACGGAACAGGTAAAATGAGCAAGAGCGAAAACCAGCTTGCCACCCTATACCTTGCCGATGCGGATGATGTGATCAGGAAAAAAGTGATGAAGGCCAAGACAGATGGTGGGCCTACCAGCCCTAACATGCCAAAGCCCGACTATATTGAAAACATATTCCAGTTGATGCGGCTGGTTAGTGCAGCAGATGTTGTTTCTTCTTTTGAGGGGTCCTACGACAACTGCAGCATTCGTTATGGCGATATGAAAAAGCAATTGGCTGAGGACATGGTTGCTTTTATAGCACCCATCAGGGAGAGGGCCGAGTCCATAAGGAATGATTCAAATTACCTGGAAGACACCATGCAGTTGGGTGCTGAAAAGGCCAGGAAAAGCGCTGCTGCAACCATGGACCTGGTGCGAAACGCAATGGGTTTGGTTTATTGAAAATGAATATGTACTTTGTCTGACCGTTAAAAGACGGATCGAACCAGAATATTATGGCCAAAGCTAGAAAACCAAAGCATGTTGCAATAGCAGGAAACATCGGTGCTGGGAAAACCACCCTCACCGAAATGCTCAGCAAGCACTACAAGTGGATTCCACAGTTTGAAGACGTGGACCAAAACCCTTATTTGTTTGATTTTTATGAAGACATGCCCCGTTGGAGCTTCAATCTTCAGATTTATTTTCTCAACAGCCGGCTGAACCAGCTGATTGAGATCAGCAGGGGCACTGAAACGGTTATCCAGGACAGGACCATTTATGAGGATGCATACATTTTTGCGCCCAACCTGCATGAGATGGGACTCATGAGCAAACGTGATTTTGATAATTATTTTGATTTCTTTCAAAACCTTCGCCAAATGGTGAAGCCGCCAGACCTCATGATCTATCTCCAGGCTTCAGTGCCTACGCTTGTCGGCCAGATCCAGAAACGGGGAAGGGAGTATGAAGAAAATATTCGCCTTGATTACCTCAAGCGCTTGAATGAGTATTATAACAAATGGATAGAAGGCTACAAGGAAGGACCTTTGCTGGTCATCAATGTAGACAAAACCAAATTTGTTGAAAATGAAGAGCACCTTGGAGAAATCATCGCAAAGATTGATGCTGAGCTCTATGGGCTTTTCTAGTTTACTTACAAAAATATGCTCAGCCCCTCGGGCAGTTCTTTTTGGTTCAAGGATGCCGATGCTTTGATCAATTCCAGTACTGCCAACCTGCCATCTTCGCCGAGTGCAAGGGAAAATTCGTTGACATAGAGGCTGATATGGTTGCGCATCACTTCCTCATTCATTTCTTTTGCATTTTCAGTTACAAATGCAGGCAATGCAAGGGCATGATCATTGGCAAAAGCCAGACTCCTGTTGATCACCCTGTTGATTTTGGTGGCCAGTTCAAGGTCAAAGGATCTCCTGACCAGAATTCCCCCGAGTGGAATAGGGGCACCTGTTCGTTTTTCCCAAACATCTCCCAGGTCTGAAAGTTTGTTCAGTCCTTTTTGCCTGTAAGTGAACCTGTTTTCATGGATGATAACCCCCGCATCAACCTCCCCATTGATCACCATGTCTTCAATCACATGGAAGGGGACGAATGTTTTATTTTTTATCTCCGGATAGGCCAGAGAGAACAGCAAATGTGCGGTGGTATTGATGCCGGGGAGGGCAACAGTGATCTTTGAGGGATCAATTTCTTTTTCATGACCAATGGTTTTTGATACAAAAAGGGGGCCTACTCCTTTTCCAAGGGCACTGCCTGCTTCAAGGATCCTGTAAAAGCTGATCAATTGAAAAACAACCCCATAACTCACCTTGCTGATGTCCAGTGACCCTTCGAGGGCCATGTGATTCAGGGTCTCCACATCCTCCAGACGGGTTGTGAATTCCAATCCCTCGGTATCAATTTTGCCATGGAGCATGGCATCAAAAATATAGGTATCATTGGGGCAGGGTGAAATTCCCAAACTCAGTTTCATGGCAGTTGGATCTTGTTGATGAGGTTGATGCAGGCATTTGTTGCGGCAAGCAATGATTCAGGAATTTTCCATTTCGTTTTGTCTCGCTCTCCAACCAGGTTGGAAATCCCCCTGATCTGGATAAAGGGAATCTGTTGCAAAGCACAAACATAGTGCAAGGCTGCGCCTTCCATGGATTCAATGTCTGCTTTGTATTTTTCTGCAAACAAATTTATTTTTTCTGCGGAAGTGCTGATTTCATTGACGGATACAGCAGAAACAGCATGGAGTGATGCAGCTTCAATTAAATGATCATAACGGTTCACAATGGCTCCCTGCTCAAACGGGGGCATATTTTCTTCTGCCAGTCCCAATTCAAAAATATCATGATATCCATCGGTTTCATAAACCCCCATATCCGCCAGAATTTCTTGCCTAACGGTTACTGCTGTCCCCAATACCAAGGTTGGATTGAAGCTGCCTGCAATACCAACTTGTATGATCAGGTCTGGCTTCAGCCTGGCAATCAATTGTATGATGGCATAAGTGGAAGGCAGAAGCCCAACACCGGTGACTGCAGTATGGACCATCAAGGATGGACGGGTGAAGGAAATTTCCTTCACCCCAGTAAGCTCCCTATTTGTTGCCGCGATAACCAGGACATTCATTCAGCAAAGTTCATCAATTCTATCGAATAGCATTCAATATCTACCTTGATTCAGATTTCAAGAGGATTTTTTGATATTGCTTCTTAACTTTGCACCCCTAACAAGCATATGCCAACATTTTATTTGACCAGACGGGAACATTTTAATGCAGCACACAAGCTGTACAATCCTCAATGGACAAGAGAGCAGAACGATGAGGTTTTTGGAAAATGCGCCAATGAAAACTGGCATGGACATAATTTTGAACTTTTTGTAACAGTCAAAGGTGCTCCTGATCCTGATACCGGTTTCATTGTTGATGCCAAGTTGCTGAGCAAAATCATCAAGGAATTTGTTGTTGATGTACTGGATCACCGCAACCTCAACCTGGACATCCCTTTTATGCAGGGAAAGATTTGCTCTATAGAAAACCTGGTGTTTGAAATTTGGGGTCAGCTTGCACCCCATATGCCTTTGGGTGTTCAGCTTCATTGCATCAAATTGGTTGAGACGCCCCGCATTTATGTGGAGTATTTTGGTGACTAGCCTTTTGTGACCAAACAATGCCTCTTTCGTTGTGTTATTCTTTTATCATCTTTAATTATTTGGGCATATGGGCGAAAAAGTGGCAGTTTACAGGGAAGAACATTTTAATGCAGCACACAGGCTGAACAATCCTGGCTGGAGTCCTGAGCAGAACAAACTTATTTTTGGAAAATGCAACCTGCCCAATTACCATGGGCATAACTATGTGCTGATTGTAAAAGTGGTTGGTGAAGTAGATCCTGAAACAGGGTATGTGATAGACATGAAAGTACTGTCAGATCTGATTTCCCATCATATCCTGGATAAATTCGATCACAGGAACCTGAACCTCGATGTGCCTGCCTTTGCGAACCTCAATCCTTCTGCAGAAAACATAGCCATTGTCATTTTTGGAATTTTGAGACCGCTGATCAATGAACATTTGGACCTCCAGGTGCGTTTATATGAGACACCCCGAAATTTCGTGGAGTATCCCTACCAATTAAATTAAGTTTATGGCATATAAAAAAATTGATCAATATGATGAGCACATCACATCATCACTGATAACCCATTATAAAGAATCCATTGCACTGCTTGGGGAAGATCCTGAAAGGGAGGGCCTTCTCAAAACGCCTGAACGTGTGGCCAAGTCCATGCAGGTGCTCACCCAAGGCTATCAGATTGATGCAAAAATGATCTTGAACTCTGCAAAATTTCATGAGGATGTCAGCGAGATGATCATTGTGAAGGACATTGAACTCTATAGTTTGTGTGAGCACCACATGTTGCCATTCTTCGGCAAGGCACACATCGCTTATATTCCCAATGGTTGGATTACCGGCCTGAGCAAGATTGCTAGGGTGGTGGATACCTACAGCAGAAGGTTACAAGTGCAGGAAAGGCTGACTACCCAGATTCTTGATGTCATTCAGGAAACCCTGAACCCTCTTGGCGTAGCAGTAGTCATTGAGGCTTCACACCTTTGCATGATGATGCGGGGCGTTCAAAAACAGAACTCTGTTACCACTACTTCTGCATTTTGTGGAGAATTTGAGAAGAATGAGACCCGAAGTGAATTCATCAGGCTGATTGGATCGAAATTACATTAACAGCTTTCCTTATAGATAGGTATTGGAGCGCCAAGTAAACACCTGGCGCTCTTTTTTTTCAATAGTTTATTTACCTTCGTACACTCAACAATGTTTATGATACACGCATACGTTTTTCCAGGGCAGGGTTCGCAGTTTCCAGGAATGGGGAAAGACCATTATGAGGGTAATGCATTTGCCAGAAGATTTTTTGAACAGGCAAATGAAATTTTAGGGTTCCGTCTTTCTGATGTCATGTTCAATGGTACAGAGGAAGATCTGAGGCAGACAAAAGTAACCCAGCCTGCAATTTTTCTACATTCGGTAATCGCATACAAAATGATTGAATCTGCTACACCTCACATGGTTGCAGGGCATTCCCTCGGAGAGTTTACGGCGTTGGTGGTCAATGGTACTTTACCTTTTGAAGATGCTTTGAAATTGGTTAGCATAAGGGCATTGGCCATGCAAAAAGCCTGTGAGGCCAATCCATCATCCATGGCAGCTGTCCTGGCATTGGCTGATGATGTTGCTGAAAAAATCTGCAATGAAATACACCAGGAAACTGGAGAAATAGTCGTTCCAGCCAATTACAATTGTCCTGGTCAGCTCGTGATCAGTGGATCTAATGCAGGAATTGATCTGGCTTGTGAAAGAATGAAGGCAGCAGGTGCAAAAAGGGCCATAAAACTGCCAGTGGGTGGGGCATTCCATTCTCCTTTGATGGCGCCTGCAAAAGAAGAGCTTGCGCAGGCCATTCTATCCACCTCTTTTCATCGCCCCATCTGTCCGGTATACCAGAATGTTGTCGCAAAAGCGGTAACCGAACCCGAAGAGATCAAACAAAACCTGATTGATCAGTTGACGGGTCCTGTCCGCTGGACACAAAGCATTGAAGCAATGATCATGGATGGAGCCACCAGCTTTACTGAGGTCGGGCCTGGGAAAGTCTTGCAGGGGTTGATTGCCAAGATCAACAAGACCATCCCGGTTGAATCATTGAATTGATCTCTTTGGATATTGGCTATGCCTGAGCAGCAGGTCCTCCAAATTGGAAAGGAATCTGCACCTCTTCAAAGTCTTTGATTTTGCCATGCGCATCCTCAAATTTATTGAGGTTTTCTTCCAGTGCATTCAATAAACGCTTGGCATGTTGTGGGGTAAGGATGATCCTTGACTTCACCTTGCTTTTGGGCGTTCCCGGCATAACAGCCACAAAATCCACCACAAATTCAGCATGGCTATGGGTAATGATGGCAAGGTTGGCATATTGACCTTCTGCTACTTCTTCTGATATTTCGATGTTGAGTTGGTTCTCTGGTTGTTCGCTCATTTGATTTGTTTGAGGGTACAAATATACGGCTTCATTTTGTTGTTGGAATCATGATCCCCATTGCCAGATCACCTGGACCCTCCATTCATTCTTTTTATTGTCCATGCTCCATTTTCCGGCGCATTGCAATGATTTACGCAATGTGTATTGTAGAACAAGGTATGCTCTTGTTCCTTCTCCATAATGGGCAGGAACAGCATAGTAGGCCGGCAGGTCCCGCTCATATGCATAGATCCTTGTTGCATATCCATCCGTATCAAAAAAGCTGTAACGAACACTGGCAGAAATAGGCTGTAATGGGGGTTTATAGATCAGTTCGAAATAAGCAAGCTGTCCTTTTGCTGTTTTTCCTGAAATGGACTGAATACTGATCATTTCATTTCTCAACCTACAGGTTAGGGTAGGTATGGGCATGAATGAAGCATGAATCCTGAGTTTTAGGCTGTTGTTGTCTGATTGGATCCTTCCATATAGTTCAGTTTTTTTATTGGGGCGATAGGTGTATTGCAATGAATAGATATTCCCTATTTTTTTTCCTGGTGTGCTGAAGGTGGGCCAATTTTGTTGGTATTGGTCGGCAAATATTTCAAACCTGTGCAGGGGAGATGGGGTATAATTGATGTTCAAAAAAAATCCTTTTTCATTCCCAGACTCCTGTGTTTCAGAAAAAACATTGGAGGCAAGTGAGCGGAATTTGATGCCCATATTTCTGTACAGCAATGCAATATCCAGGGATGGGCCAAGGCTTTTGATCAGCCCCATGATCACTGCCCTGTTACCCTTTTTATCCATCGCCATTTCGCCGAATAAAAAACCCATTCTTGTGGAAACAGCATGATCAATGCTGGCATTCTGCCATTGATTTCCACTGATGGCAAAACGGTTATAAGGTT